>CAIVDX010000142.1 GCA_903904805.1 uncultured Rhodospirillales bacterium | reverse complement strand
GTCACGGTCATCGCCAACCCGCCGCTGGCACGGGCGCTGTACGTGGTGCCGGTGGACGCCGAAATTCCGGCCGAGCATTACAAGATGGTCGCCGAGATCGTCGCCTATGTCTGGCGACTCCGGGGCAAGACGGTAAGAAGTGGGGGGCAACCGGCTGGCGCGGGATGATGTCTGACAGCGACACCCGCATTGGCGTTTTGTTTTGTCGCGTGATTCAGGCTGGCGGTGATTCCACCTTCGGTCATCATGCTCTGGGAGGGTTGAGGGGGTGAAGCGCCTGCGCCAGTTTTTTTCCGATCGTCGCGCGAAGCCGCGGCTGATCGACCGGCTGGCCGGCAAGCGGGACGATCCAGGCCAGGACGGCGTTCTGCGCCTGTTGTTCGACGATGCCCCGTTTGGTGCGCTGCTGATCGATCGCGAGGGCAGGGTACTGCGGGCCAATGCAACGCTGGGGCAAATGGTTGGACGCGACGTCGATCTCAGCCCCGGCGCGCTGGCCGAAGGGATATTCGCCGCCGAGACGCGCGAGGCGGCGTGGGGTGAGCTGGCCCCGCTTCTGAACGGCCGCCAGCCGCAGCCCAAGGATTTTTACAGCCGATTAGAGGGTGCGCCGGCCGGTGGCCAGGCCGTCGCCGAGGGCATGGTGGTCAGCGTTTCCGCCTCGCCTCTGCGGGAGGCGGACGGCACCGTCAGCGGCGCGCTGCTGCGCGTTTCGGACATCACGGTGCAGCGCCAGTTGGAAGCGCAACTGGCGCAAAGCCAGAAGTTGCAGGCTGTCGGCCAGCTCGCCGGCGGCATTGCGCATGATTTCAATAATCTGCTGACCGCGGTGCTGGGGGCCGCGGATTCGATCGAATCGCGCGAGGGCCTGGACAGCGAAGTGCTGGAGGATGCGGCACAGATCCGCACCAGCGCCGAGCGTGGCGCCGCCCTGGTGCGCCAGTTGCTGGCGTTCGGACGCCAGCAGACGCTGCAACCCCGTGCGTTGCTGGTCAATGATGTGATCACCTCGATTTCGGGCCTGCTGCGCCGGCTGCTCGGCGGCAAGCTTCGGTTGGAGTTGGATCTGGAGACGCCGGGCCGGATGGTTTCCGCCGATCCCACCCAGCTCGATCAGGTGTTGGTGAACCTGGCGGTGAATGCGCGCGACGCGATGCAGGATGGTGGGGTGCTGACCCTGCGCAGTGGGCACGTGACGATTTATCAGCCGTTGACCCGCGGGCCAGAGACGATCCCGCCCGGCCGTTACGTGGAAATCGAGGTGCGCGATACCGGCGTGGGCATCATGCCCGAGGTGCTGCCGCGCATCTTCGACCCGTTTTTCACCACCAAGCGCGATCGCGGCGGCAGCGGGCTGGGGCTGTCGACGGTGCATGGCATCGTTCGTCAATCCGACGGGTTCCTGACGCTGGAGAGCGAAGTCGGGCGCGGCACCTCGGTGCATAGTTATCTGCCGCGCTGGGACGGGCCGGAGGGCGTCGCCATCCCCCGGGTGCCGCGTGCGCCGGCACTGTCGGCCGCGCCGTTCGCGCCGCTGAAGTCAGCCGAGGCGCCGCGGGCGCCGGAACGGCTGGTGCTGCTGGTGGAAGACGAAGAGCCGGTGCGTCGCCTGGCCGAGCGCACCCTGTCGCGGCGGGGCTGGACGGTGTTGTCCGCCGAGAGCGGCGACGCGGCGCTGGCGCTGCTGGACGGGCCTGTCGTTGGCCTGCTGGCCATTGTGACCGACATGGTGATGCCGGGGATGGACGGGGCGAGCCTGGTGCGCGCGGTGCGCGAGCGGTTGGATGCGCCGGAGCTGCCGGCGATTCTGGTTTCGGGCTATGCCGAGGAAACCCTGCGCCGCGATCTCGATTCGACCGCGACGGTGTTCCTGCCCAAGCCGTATTCGCTGAAGGCGTTGGCGGATCGGCTGGAGGAGGTCACGAAGCAGGCGTAGCGGGCGTGGCTGGTGCCGGGGGTCGGGGGAAAAGGAAGCAAGGC
>CAIVDX010000141.1 GCA_903904805.1 uncultured Rhodospirillales bacterium | reverse complement strand
TGAGGTTCGGGCCGGCGAGCGCGGCACCGTGGATCTCGGCCAGTGCCGCGCCGATCGGGATGAGATATTCGCCGCGATATTGCAGCCCGCCAGGCACGGCCTGGGCGAAATCCGCCTCGGTGATGGGGGTGCCGAGCGCCTGCAGATAGCGCCAGTAGCTGGCCCAGCCCAGTGCCTGCACCTGGTTACCGGCATCGTTGATGTAATATTCCTTGGTAACGGCGAAGCCTGCCTTTTTCATCAGATTCGCCAGCGCATCGCCCACCACCGCACCGCGGCAATGGCCGACATGCATAGGCCCGGTGGGATTGGCCGAGACATACTCGACATTCACCGGCAGCGCGGCGCCGACATCGCTGTCGCCATAGGCCTCGCCGAAACTGAGAATGGCGGGCAGCACCGCCTGCAGCGTGGACAGGCGCAGCCGCAGATTGACGAAGCCGGGCCCTGCCATCTCGGCTGTTTCGATCATCGCACTGTCCGACAGCGCCGCGACCAGCTTCGCGGCGATTGCCGCCGGCGCCATGCGGGCGGGCTTGGCCACCACCAGAGCGGCATTGGTGGTGGCATCGCCATGCGCCTGTTCACGGGCCGGGCCGGCCTCGACGCGGGCGAGAATCTCAGGCGGCAGGTCAGGCAGGACGCTGGCCAGTGCGGCGAGAATCTCGGCGCGTAGATCGGCGAAGATATGAGTGGTCATATGGGTTATCCAGGAATCGACAGGTCGGTGAGGCGCTTGTACTCGTCCATCGCGAAGCGGTCGGTCATGCCAGCGATATAGTCGGTGACCGTGCGGGCCGCCTTTTCAGTGCCGCCCTCGCCGGCCATCGGGCGCCAGCCATCGGGCAGCATCGAGGGATCGGCGTGGAACAGGGCGAACAATTCCGCGGTCACGCGCCGCGCCTTGCTGGTCATCCGGTTGACCCGCCAATGGCGATACATGCGAGCATGCAGGAAGGTCTTGATGGCCTGATTCGCCTCGGCCATTTCGGGCGTGAAGGCCACCGTCGGCGTCTTGGCACGACGGATGCGATCGGGGCTGTCCGGGTCCATCTTGGCGATGCGGCGGCGGGTTTCGGCGACCAGGTCGCTCACCAGCGCGTTGATCACCCGGCGGATGGTTTCGTGCCGCAGCCTCGATGGCGGCACATCCAGGCTCGCCATGCGCGCCTGCGTGAGCGCTGCGCCGACCACTGGGAGATGGGCGATGTCATCGGGGCCGAACAGGCCGGCGCGCATGCCGTCATCCAGATCGTGGCTGTGATAGGCGATGTCGTCGGCCATGGCGGCGACCTGCGCTTCCGCCGATGCATGGGTGCCCAGATTGAGTTTGAACTGCTGGTCATACTCGGCGATGTAGGCGGGTGGACGGTGCAGCGGGCCGTTATGCTTGGCCAGGCCCTCGAGGCTTTCCCAGGTGAGGTTCAGACCGTCGAACGCGGCGTAGCGCGACTCCAGGCGGGTGACGATCCGCAGAGACTGGGCGTTGTGGTCGTAACCGCCATAGGGCTTCATGGCGGCATTCAGCGCCTCCTCGCCGGCATGGCCGAAGGGCGGGTGGCCGAGATCATGCGCCAGCGCCAGCGCCTCCGCGAGGTCTTCATCGAGCATCAGTTCGCGGGCGATCGAGCGGGCGATCTGCGCCACTTCCAGCGAGTGGGTGAGCCGGGTGCGGAAGAAATCGCCCTCGTGATTGACGAAGACCTGCGTCTTGTATTGCAGCTTGCGGAAGGCCGAGCTGTGGATAATGCGATCGCGGTCGCGCTGCCAGGGGCTGCGGCCGCTGGCTTCGGGTTCGTGATACAGCCGGCCGCGGGCGTTCTCGGGGCCGACCGCATAGGGCGCGCGGGAGGAAAACTGGGACATGGAGGCTCAACCGCTTAGCCCGCCCCGCCCCGCTCTTCAATGTTGGCCCCTTCAATCCTGTCGCCCGAGGCGCTATCTATAGGGGCATGAACGCAATCAGCCCTGCCCGCTTCACAGTCAGCGACCGCGCCGCGCGGCGTGTGGCGGACATTCTGGCCGCCAATCCCGGACAGGCGCTGCGTGTTGCGGTGCTCGCGGGCGGCTGCAGCGGCTTCCAATACAAGTTCGAGTTGGAGCCCGCCAACCCTGCCGAGGATGACTGCCTGATCGAAACAGCGGGCGCGATGGTGCTTGTCGACACCACCAGCCTGGAGCTCCTCGCCGGCGCGGAGCTTGATTTCACTGACACGCTGATGGGCGCGCATTTCGCCGTGCGGAACCCCAACGCCACCTCCTCCTGCGGCTGCGGCACCAGCTTCTCGGTCGACTGACCAGCCCGTGCGTCTGGCCAGTTGGAACGTCAATTCAATCCGCCAACGCGAGACTCACGTGGCGCGCTGGCTGGAGCGTGTGCAGCCGGATCTGCTGTTCCTGCAGGAAATCAAATGCGAGGCACCCGCCTTCCCCGCGCTGAGTTTCGCGGCTTTGGGCTATCGGGCCGAGGTGGTCGGGCAGAAATCCTATAACGGGGTGGCCGTCCTCTCCCGGATTCCCGTCGAGGTAACGCACCGGTCCTTGCCCGGCCTGCCCACGGACGATGCGCAGGCGCGCTATATCGAGGTGCGCGCAGGCGGCATCACCGCCGGCGGACTATACCTGCCGAACGGCAATTCCGGTGGGCCGGAGGGCTATGCCTACAAGCTCCGCTGGATGGACCTGCTGGCGGGGCACGCCCGGTCGCTGCTGGCAGCCGAGACCGATCTTGCTTTGCTTGGCGACTATAATGTTTGCCCCACCGATGCGGATTTCTCGCCCGGCGCTCTCTCGCCCGATGACGCGCTGTTGCGCCCGGAAACGCGGGCGCGCTATCGCCGCCTGGTGTGGCTCGGCATGACCGACGCCCTGCGGGCGATGCAGCCGACGGGCAAGATCTTCACCTTCTGGGACTACCAATCCGCCGCCTGGCAGCGTGACAGCGGGTTGTGCATCGACCACGCCCTGCTCTCGCCGCGGCTTGCCGAACGGCTGGTTTCGGCGCGGCCGGATCGCGAGGAACGCGGGCGGGAGCAGCCGTCGGATCACGTGCCGATCGTTGTGGAGATCGGCGACAAGTAAGAATTTTCTTTTTTTGAAAGAGAGAAGCAAAGAGCTTTTGGAGGCTGGTATCTGTGCCTAGACAACGGCCGGGATCTGCGCACAGATGTTTGCATATAACAGGGCGGCGTTTCTGGTGGCGGTCAATTTTTTCATATCCATGAGAAGCAGGTTGTCCCGCGTCGCGCTGTTAGCGGCCACCTGCCTCACCCTGATGCCGGCCTCCGCCGCGAGGGCGCAACAGAAGGTGACCTATCTGCTGCCGGCGCCGACCTTCCTGCCCGCCTTTGGCCCATGGGTGGTAGCGCAGACACGCGGCTATTACGCGGCTGAAGGTGTTGATCCTACTTTCCAGTCTGCCAAGGGGGGCGCGGATGTCGCCAAGCAAGTCGGTGCTGGCAATGCCGAGATTGGTGGGGCGATGGGTGACACGCCGATCATCGTGCGCTCTTTCGGTGTGCCGGTGCGCGCCGTGGCGGTGCTCGGCGGTAAGGGGCTGATGCAGCTGGTGGTGAAGGCGGAC
>CAIVDX010000140.1 GCA_903904805.1 uncultured Rhodospirillales bacterium | reverse complement strand
TAGGTGACGATGGCGCCGCCGAGCGGTGGGCCGAGGATCTGGCCGGCCAGCCCCGGCGTCAGCAGCCAGCCCATGGCGGCGACGAGATCGCGCTTGTCGATGCTGCGCAGCAGCACCAGCCGCCCCACCGGCACCATCATCGCGCCGCCCGCGCCCTGCAGCAGCCGCGCGGAAATCAAGGCTTCGAAATTCGGCGCCAGTGCGCAGAGGATCGAGCCGGTCATGAAGATCAGGATCGCCGCCGAAAACACGCGACGTGCGCCAAAGCGATCGGCGATCACGCCGCTGGCGGGGATCAGCACGGCAAGGCTCAGCAGATACGAGGTCAGTGCGAGGCTGAGATGGCTGGGGGAGACGTTGAAACTTTTCGACATGGTCGGCAGGGCCGTCGAGAGGATGGTCGCATCGAGCTGTTCCATGAACATTGCGCTGGCAATGATCATGGCGGTGGTCCTGAACTTCAACGTCTGGCTCCGCGCCACAATATCCGCCCATGCCGCGCCGGGCGGCTGAAGCCGATGGTTGCCGTTATGGAGGGGCGATCCGCGGTGAAAGTTTGGTAGCGGAGGAGGGAGTTGAACCCCCGACAAACGGATTATGATTCCGCTGCTCTAACCAACTGAGCTACTCCGCCCCGGTGTGACAGGGCACACGACGCGCCAGCTTTCGCTGAAGCGTGCCAAAGGCGCGCTCCTCTTAGGTTTAGGGGGTGGGGCTGTCAAGCGGGAGATGGTGCGGTTGGTTTCGGTCGCGCCGCTGGCGGGCGATCACTTTCGCGCGGCGCTGCTGTCTATTGGCCTTCTGACCGGCGATGATCGAAAGCCCGCGCCGTGCGTTAGGGTGTGCAAGCGGGGTGATATGGCGCAGGTGGCATGGGTAATTGGTGGCGGGTCGGGGATTGGCGCGGCGGTGGCGCAGCGGCTCGCCGATGCTGGCTGGCAGGTGGCGATTTCCGGGCGGCGGGCGGAGAAGCTCGACCAAGTCGCGGCGGGGCGGCCGGCAATTCATCCCTATCCGCTTGATGTGACGGATGGTGCGGCGATCGCGGCGACGATCGCGCAGATTGCCAGTGACCTTGGGCGGCTCGATCTGACGATTTTCGGGGCGGCGGCGTGGCAGCCGATGGAGGTGGCGGACTATGATTTTGGCAGGTTCAGCACCATCGTCGATACCAATCTGATGGGCGTGGTGCGGCTGGCGACGCCGCTGGTGGCGCAGCTGGAGCGGCAGGGTGGCGGGCAATTTGCGGTGATCTCCTCGGTCGCGGGTTATCTCGGGCTGCCGCGCTCGGCGGCGTATTCGGCGTGCAAGGCTGCGCTGATTAATCTCTGCGAGACGATGCGCACTGAATTGCTGCCGAAAAACATCATCGTGCGGATGATCGCGCCGGGTTTCGTGAAATCCGAGCTCACCGACAAGAACGATTTTCCGATGCCGTTTTTGATGGAAGCGGATGAGGCGGCGCGCCACATCGTCGACGGGCTGACGCGCTCGACGCGGTTCGAGATCGCCTTTCCGTGGCAGATGGTGTGGCTGATGAAGACGCTGCGCTTTTTGCCCTATCCGCTGTTTTTCGCGGTGACGCGCCGCATGCTGCCCAAGGAGAGTTCGCGATGAGTGTCGACTATCGGGCGGCCGCCGAGGCCTATGCGCGCGGGCATGCGGAGATGACGCCGGCTTCGATCGATGCGGTGGTGGCGCTGTGCTCGGAGGACGTGGTGTTCCACGATCCGTTCAACGATACGTGCGGCAAAGCGGGCCTGCGGCATGTGTTTGCCGACATGTTCAAGAGTACGCGCGACCCGCGCACCGAGGTGCTGGAGTTGGGCGGGGAAGGGGCGCTCTGGTTCATCAAATGGCGGTTCCGGGCGGGGCTGCCGGTGATCGGCGATGTCGATGTGGTGGGCCTGACCGAGCTGCGGTTGGATGCGGCGG
>CAIVDX010000139.1 GCA_903904805.1 uncultured Rhodospirillales bacterium | reverse complement strand
TCCACCTTGTCCTCGATGTAGGACGCATCGCCCCAGCGGACGGCGCGGGCCATCGCCTGGGCGTCTTCGGTGAAGCGGGCGAGCATTTCCAGCAGGGCGTCTTTGTTGTTCAGGAAGATGTCGCGCCACATCACCGGGTCGGAGGCGGCGATGCGGGTGAAGTCGCGGAAGCCTGAGGCGGCGAATTTGAGGACCTGGCTGCGGCTTTCGTCGGCGATATCGTCGGCGGTGCCGCAGATGGTGAAGGCGAGCAGGTGAGGCAGGTGGGAGACGATGGCCAGCACGCGGTCGTGATGGTCGGGGTCCCTGGCTTCCACGCTGGCGCCGATGGCCTGCCAGAACCTTGTGAGTTTGGCGACGGCGGCCTCGTCGGTGCCGGGCGGTGGGGTGAGGATGGTCCAGCGGCCGCGGAAGAGGTCGGCGAAGCCGGCGTCGGGGCCGGAATGTTCGGTGCCGGCGAGCGGGTGGGCGGGGACCAGGTGCACGCCGGCGGGGACGTGGGGGCCAACATCGCGGATGACCGAGCGCTTGGTGGAGCCGACATCGCTGAGGATCGCGCCGGGCGCGAGGTGGGGGGCGATGGTCTGGGCGAGGGCTTCGTAGGTGCCGACGGGCGCGCATAGGATCACCAGGTCCGCCCCGGCGACGGCGCGGGCGGGGTCGGGTTCGGTGCGGTCGGCGATGGCGAGCTCGCGGACGCGGGCGAGGGTGGCCTCGGTGCGGGCGTTGGCGACGATTTCGCCGGCGAGCCCGGGCGTGGCCTTCATCGCGCGGGCCAGCGAGCTGCCGATCAGGCCGAGGCCGAGCAGGGCGACGCGGTTGAAGAGCGGTTGGGTCATTGGCCGGGCACGGTGAAATCCGCCATCGCCTCGGCGACGGCGCGGACCTCATGTTCCAGGCCGATGGTGATGCGCAGGCAGTGTGGCAGGCCGTAGCCGGCGACGCCGCGGACGATGATGCCCTGGGCGCGCAGATGGGTGTCGGCGGCGCGGGCGGCGTCGGGCGTGCCGAAATCGGCGAGGATGAAGTTGCCGACGCTCGGCCAGACCTTGATGCCGCGCTCGGTGAGCTGGGCGGCGAGCCAGTCGCGCCACTGGCTGTTGTGGGCGCGGCCGGTTTCGATCCAGCCGGGCTCGGAGAGGGCGGCGATGGCGGCGGCCTGGCCGGGCAGGGAGACGTTGAAGGGGCCGCGCACGCGCTGGAAGACGTCGATGATCTCAGGCGGGGCGTAGCACCAGCCGATGCGCGCGCCGCCGAGGCCGAACATCTTGCTGAAGGTGCGCGTCATCACCGTGTTGGGCGCGGCATCGACCAGGGCGGCGCCGGCTTCGTACTCGGCGTGATCGACATATTCGGCGTAGGCGGAGTCGATCACCAGAAGGACCTCTTCCGGCAGGCCGGCGCGCAGGCGGTGCAGCTCGGAGCGGGTGAGCATGCTGCCGGTGGGGTTGTTGGGGTTGGCGACGAAGACGATGCGGGTGTGGGCGGAGACCTGCGCCAGCATCGCGTCCACATCGGTTTTCATGTCGCGCTCGGCGGCCTTCACCACGCGGGCGCCGGCATATTCGCCGGCGATCTGGTAATAGACGAAGCCGTGGGCGGACATGATGATCTCGTCGCCGCGGCCGGCGTAGCTGAGTGCGAGCATCTGCAGCAGGTCGTCGGAGCCGTTGCCGCAGACGATGCGCTCGGGGTCGAGCCCGAAGGTGCGGCCGATGGCCTGGCGGAGGGCGGTGGCGCCGCCATCGGGGTAGCGGTGCAGCTCGGGCGCGGTTGCGGCGAAGGCGGCCTGGGCGGCGGGCGGCGGGCCGAAGGCGCCTTCGTTGGAGGAGAGCTTGATGGTGCGATTGCCGGCGAGTTTCGATTCGCCAGCCACATACGGGGCGATCTGCAGGATTTCCGGGCGCGGACGTGGGCGTGCGGCGGGCGGCATCAGGGGGTTTCCTCGGGGATGGCGTAGGCGCCCAGCACGGTGGGGGCGCGGGGCAGGCCGGCGAGCGCGGCGAGGCGGGCGTCTGTGGCGGCGACGAAGCCGTTCAGCTCGATCAGGGCGAAGGCGATGCCGCCCTGTTCGCGCACGATCATGTCATGCGGGGCGAGGCCGGCGGCGGCGAAGCTGGCGGCGAGGCGGGCGCGGCTGAGGGCGCCATCCAGCTCGAGCGCGACGAGGGTGCGGTCGGCACCGGAGGGGTCGGGCTCGGTGGGGGCGACGACGAGGGCGGGGGCGAGCGGGGTGCCGGCGGGGCGGGGTGCCCAGAAGGGCAGGCGGGCGACGACGAACACGCGCGGGGCTTCGCGGGCGAGCAGCGAGACCCACCAGGCGCCCATCGGGCCGGGGGCGTCGTTGGGCAGCGGCAGGATGGCGGCGGAGGCGGCGCCGGTGCCGACATCGGCGATCGCCTGGGCGGGGGTGTGGTAACTGTGCAGCGGGGTGAGGGCGCCGAAATGTTCGCGCGCGCAGGCGGCCATGGCGCCGGCGGCGTCGGGCTCGCAGACGCTGATCGAGAACGGGCCTTGCTGGGAGGTGCTGGCGGCAAAGATCTCGCGCCAGACGCGGACGATGGCGGCATCGGGCAGCGGGGTGTGCGGGGTGGCGTGCAGGCGGCGCAGGATGGCGGCCTCGCGGCCGGCGCGGATGGCGACGCCGGTTTTCAGCTGGCCCACGCGCTCGGCCAACGCGGCGCGGCGGATCAGCAGCGCCAGCAGCGCGTCATCGATGCCATCGAGCTCGGCGCGCAGGGGGGCGAGCTGCTCGGCGAGCGCGTCGGTCGGGATGGTCTGAGTCTGTGACAGGGACATGTCAGAATTTTCCAGGGCAGCGTTCCATAGCGGATGCGCCCGGTGCTGCAAACCGTCCGCGACGGGGGGAGGGCGTGCGTTGGCGGGCGATCGGCCTGTTGGGCGGCGCGGTTGCACCTGGGGGCGGCGCAGTCCATATCGGCTGCATCGTGGATGCGAACGACACCGCTTTGGCCGATCTTGCGCACAATCACGTTCGCTTCGCGGACGGGATGCTGCTCGAATGCGGGGTGATGCTGCCGAGCCTGACCATCGCCTACTGCACCTATGGCACGTTGAACGCGGCGAAATCGAACGCGATTCTCATCTGCCATGCGCTGACCGGGGATCAGTATGTCGCTGAGCGGCACAAGCTGACGGGGCGGCCGGGCTGGTGGGAGCTGATGGTGGGGCCGGGCAAGCCGGTCGATACC
>CAIVDX010000138.1 GCA_903904805.1 uncultured Rhodospirillales bacterium | reverse complement strand
GATTGACGCCGCGGCCCTTGGCCACCGCGCGGCCCATGCCGACGGCGGTGCCGGAGGGGGCATCGACCTTCTGGCGGTGATGCATCTCGACGATCTCGGCATCGTAGCTCTCACCCGGCAGGGCGGCGGCCATCTTTTCGGCCAGCGCCAGCACCAGGGCGAGGGTGACGCCGGGGGCGAAGTTGGGGGCGTAGCAGATCGGGATGGCGGTGGCGGCGGCGGCGACGGAGGCTTCATCGGCGGCGGACAGGCCGGAGCTGCCGAGGACGAGCGGGATGCCGGCGGTGGCGAGTGCCTGGGCATGCGCGGCCGAGGTGCTGGCGTTGGAGAAGTCGATCACCACGTCGCAGCTGGCGGCGAGGGCGGCGATGTCGGGCAGCAGCGCGATGCCGCCCAGCATTCCGGCGGCGCGGCTGGTGCCGCCGGTGACCTCATCGCCGACGGCGCGGGCCTCCTCGATCAGCAACTGGCCCATCCGGCCGGTGATTCCGGCGATTCCAACACGCATGCGTACTACTCCTCAACCTCATGCAGCCGACACATGGCAGACCCGCCCGCACCGGCGGGGGGTGCCGGGGTTGGTGCTTCTCTTTTGCCATCCGACGCACCAGATTGCCGGCCCGATGCAGATACACGCAAGCTGCGCGGCCCTGGGCCCTGTCGACCACGCCGAAGGGGTCCTGCTGCTGGGGCCTCCGGGCGCGGGAAAGTCAGACCTCGTGCTCCGCCTGATGGACATCGGATTTTCCCTGGTGGCTGACGACATCGTGATGATCGCCAATGGCTGGGCCAGCCCGGCGGCCAATCTGGCCGGCCTGCTGGAGGTGCGCGGCTTGGGCATCATCCGCCGGCCGCATCTGCCGCGCGCGCGCCTGGCGCTGGCGGTTGAGCTGGGTCAGGGCGAGCGGCTGCCGGAGCCGCGCATTCACCAGCCGACCGGTCTGCCGTTGGTGACCATCGATCCGGCCCTGGCCTCGGCGCCGCGCCGCGTGGCGTTGGCGCTGGACTGCCTCGCCGGACGCGCACGTGCCTTTGCCGGCCCGTTGGCGCAGACCACGCTGGCATGACCAGCCTCGGACCCCTGATCGGAGCGACGCCTTGAGCACCGAGACAGATCCGATTCAGCGCCTGGTCGTCGTCACCGGCCTCTCGGGCGCGGGCAAGCAATCCATCCTGCGCATTCTGGAGGACCTCGGCTACGAGACGGTGGACAATCCGCCGCTGTCGTTGCTGGAGGAAATGGTGGCGCGCGGGGCGGGCAACATCGCCGTGGGCATCGATGCGCGCACGCGCGGGTTCGATGACGCCGCGGTGCTGGGCGCGCTGGAGCGGCTGCGCGCCAATCCCTCGCTGCGGCCCGAGCTTGTCTATGCCTGGGCGGACCAGTCGGCACTGCTGCGCCGCTACACCGAAAGCCGCCGCCGCCATCCGCTGGCGCCGATCGGGCGGGTGAGCGAGGGCATCGAGCTGGAGCAGCGCATCACCGCCAATCTGCGCTCCGGCGCCGATCTGCGCATCGACACCTCCGCGCTGCCGCTGCCCGCCCTGCGGCGGATGATCGAGCAGCATTTCGGCGGCGAGGCCGGCAGATCCGGGCAGGCAGCCCTGACGGTGACGGTGCTCTCCTTCGCCTATCCCTCTGGATTGCCTCAGGAAGCCGACCTGGTGCTGGATGCGCGCTTTCTGCGCAACCCGCATTACGACCCTGCCCTGCGTCCGATGACGGGGCTGGATGAACCGGTGGGTGCCTATATTGGCGAAGACCCGGATTTCACGCGGTTCCGGGACCTGATCTTCGATCTGGCCGACCTGCTCTTGCCCCGCTTCGTGACTGAGGGCAAGAAATACGCGACCATCGCGATCGGTTGTACTGGCGGGCGTCATCGCTCGGTGTACACCGCGGAAACACTGGGGGCGCATTTGCGCGACAAAGGCTGGCGAACGGCGGTGGCTCATACCGAGCTGGCCCGCCTGAATGTCATTCCACATGAGGCCGCGCAGCCTGGCCCTGGCGCACCCGCGAACGACTCCTCCGCAACCCCAACGCCCAGCCCTACGGAATCCCCCACATCATGATCGGTCTCGTGCTTGTCACCCACGGTCGTCTGGCCGAGGAAATGCGTGCGGCGATGGAACATGTCGTCGGCCCCCAGCGCAACGTCGCCGCCGTCTGCATCGGCGCCGATGACGACATGGAGGAGCGGCGCGCCGACATCGAGGCCAGCATGGCCGACGTGGATGCCGGCGATGGGGTGATCCTGCTGACCGACATGTTCGGCGGCACGCCCTCGAACCTTGCCATCTCGATGATGAACGGGCCGGGGGTGGAGGTGATCGCCGGGATGAACCTGCCGATGCTGGTGAAGCTGGCGAAGGTGCGGTCGTCGAAAACGCTGGGCGAGTGCGTGGAATGCGCGCAGGAGGCCGGGCGCAAATACATCGCCGCCGCCAGCCAGGTGCTGCAGGGCTGCCGCTGAGCCGGTTTCGCCAGGCGTCTGCCTTGTTTCGGCTCCAGTTGTCGGGTGAGACTGCCGGCGAGGAGCCGCCAATGACAGTGTCACCATCATGAGCGACGAGATGCCGGGCATGCCTGATGGCGGGTCGGTGCTGTCGCGCGTCGTCACCATCACCAACCGGCGCGGGCTACATGCGCGCGCCGCCGCCCGCTTCGTGTCCGCCGCCGAGCGCTTCTGCGCCAATGTGGACGTGCTGAAGGACGGCCAGAGCGTGTCCGCCCGATCGATCATGGGGCTGATGATGCTGGGCGCGGGCAAGGGCTCGGCGATCGAGCTGCGCGCCGAGGGGTGGGATGCCTCCGAGGCGCTGGAGATGCTGTCCAGCCTGGTCGAGGCCGGGTTCGATGAAACCGACTGAGAAGCCGCGCGTTGCGGTGCGCTCGCGCGCCGCTGCCGCGCCGAAGCGCGCCGAGCGGCGGCTGGTGGGCATTCCCGTCGCGCCAGGCATCGGCATTGGCCCGCTGTTCGCCACCTCCGAAGCCAGGCCCGAGGTGCCGCGCCTGACCGTGGCCGCCGAGGCGGTGGAGGCGGAGGTCGCGCGGCTCGACGTGGCGGTGCGGGCCTCGCGCAAGCAGCTGGGCAAATTGCGGGAGCGGCTGGCCGCGCTGCCGGATGATATTTCCACCGAGCTTGATCCGCTGATGGAGGCCTATCAGCGCATGCTCGCGCCGGGGCGGCTGCTGCGCGGGGCGCATAAGCGTGTCGAGGCGCGGCAGAATGCCGAGGCGGCGATTTCCGACGAGGCGGAGGCGCTCGCGGCCGCGTTCCTCGCCGGCACCGACCAAGCCGCGGCGCGCCATGCCGAGGAGGTGCGCGAGGTGGCACGGCGCATCGTGCGCAATCTGACCCACACGCCGTTCCGCAGCTTCGCCGGCGCGCCGGAGGGCTCGGTGCTGCTGGCCGAGTGGCTGCGGCCGTCGGATGCGGCACTGCTCGACCCAGCGAAACTGGTGGGGGTGGCAACCGAGGAGGGTGGGGCGGACGGCCATACGGCGGTCATGCTGCGTGCGCTGGGGGTGCCGGCGGTGCTGGGGGCGGCGGGGCTGACCGGCAGCGTGCGGCCCGGGGCGCTGGCGATCGTGGATGGCAGCGACGGGGTGGTGATCCTCGATCCCACGCCGGCCACCATCACCCAGGCGCGGCGGCGGATCGCCGAACATGCGGGCGAACTGAAAAAACTCTCCCGCCTGCGCGGGCTGCCGGCGGTCACCACCGATCATGTGCCGATCGAGCTGCAGGCCAATCTGGAGCTGCCGGTCGAGCTGAAGCTGGTGGCGCGCTCGGGGGCGGCCGGCATCGGGCTGCTGCGCAGCGAGTTCATTTTCATGAACCGCGACGATCTGCCCGACGAGGACACCCAGGCCGAGCTGTATCGTTCGGTCATCGCGGCGATGGATGGCGATCCGGTCACCATCCGGGTGCTCGATTGGGGTGGCGAAAAGGAGATCGAGGCGCTGGAGCAGGAGGGCCTGGTGCCCGCCGTGGCCGGCGACAACCCGGCCCTGGGGCTGCGCGGCATTCGGCTGCTGCTGCGCCAGCCGGAGCTGTTCGAGACCCAGCTGGCGGCCATTCTGCGCGCCGCCAATGCCGGGCCGACACGGGTGCTGCTGCCGATGGTGACCGCGCTCTCCGAGGTGCGCGAGGCGCGTGAGGTGTATGAGCGGGTGATCCGCCGGCTTCGACGTCGTGGCGAGACGCTGCCGGCGATCATCCCGCCATTGGGCATCATGATCGAGACACCGGCGGCGGCGCTGAGCGCCGACGCGATGGCGCTGGAAAGCGATTTCTTCGCCATCGGCACCAATGATCTATCGATGTACACGCTGGCGATCGACCGCGGCGAGACCGACCTCACCCAGCTTTATGACCCGCTGCATCCGGCGGTGCTGCGGCTGATCCAGTTCGCCACCGAGGCGGCGCTGCGGGTGCGCAAGCCGGTGTCGGTGTGCGGCGAGATGGCCTCCAATCCGCGCTGGACCAAGCTGCTGCTGGGCCTGGGGATTCGCAGCCTGTCGATGAACGCCGCCTCGATCCCGCGCGTGAAGCAGGCGATCCGGGCGCTGAGCATGGATGAGTGCATTCGCTTCGCCCGCAGGGTAATGGAGTTGGCGGACCCCGCGCATATCGCGCGCGAGTTCGAGGATTTCGAACGGGAGGAATAAGATGCGCTGGATGCTTCTGCTGGGCGCGCTCGCGCTGTCGGCCTGCAATGCGGCGCCGCCGTTCAAGCCCGCCAACATCCAGGGCGCGAGCGGCAACTATATGGACGACTATTACAGCTACGGCACCCGCGCCTCGATCCCTGACACCGCGCGCGGCATGGTCATCACCCCGGCTGACCTGATCAATCAGCCGAAAAGCTGGACATCGAGCCAATGATGCGCCTTGCCGCCGCACTCGCTCTGGCGCTGCTGGCCGGGACGGCCGGGGCGGCGGAGGCCCCGGTGAAGGTTGGCGTCGCCAACACGCTGAACGACGCCACGCTCTATATCGCCCAGGATCGCGGCTATTTCCGCGAGGCCGGGGTGGAGGTGGAATTCGTCGATTTCGATTCCGGCGGACGGATGATCGCCCCGTTGGGCGCGGGACAGATCGATGTGGGCTCCGGTGCCATCTCGGCGGGGCTCTACAACGCCATCGAGCGTGGCGTGGGGATCCGCATCGTCGCTGATCGCGGGCGCACGGCGCCAGGGTTCCTGTATCAGACGCTGGTGGTGCGCAAGGAGCTGGTCGATTCCGGCCGGGTGAAGACGCTGGCCGACCTCAAGGGGCTGAAATTCGCCGC
The DNA here is from genome assembly GCA_903904805.1 of uncultured Rhodospirillales bacterium. Lineage (GTDB taxonomy): Bacteria > Pseudomonadota > Alphaproteobacteria > Acetobacterales > Acetobacteraceae > CAIVDX01. The sequence continues at coordinate 371 of CAIVDX010000138.1, read as the reverse complement.
CGCGGCGCCTGGGGTGACATCACTGTCGGTGCTCAATCAGGCGATGATCGCCGGCGGGCACACTTATGAGGACGCGGAGAAGGTGTATCTCGCCTTTCCGCAGCAGGTGGTGGCGATGCGGAACGGCGCCATCGATTTCTCCACCCTGATCGAGCCGTTCGGCAGCGAGGCGGTGAACCAGGGCAGTGGCGTGCGCTGGATCAACACCGAGGATTTCTATCCGGGCAACATCATCGGCGTGATCTTCTTCGGCGAGAAAATGGCCGCCGAACGGCCGGAGATGGGTCGCCGCTTCATCGGCGCCTATCTGCGTGCGGTGCGCGACTTCGTGGATGCCTCACGCGACGGCAAGCTGGATGGGCCGGGCGCGG
>CAIVDX010000137.1 GCA_903904805.1 uncultured Rhodospirillales bacterium | reverse complement strand
GCCGCTGGCCGAGATCCTCGCCGCGGCGAAGCAGCACCAGGCCCAGGCCATCGGCATGTCCGGCCTGCTGGTGAAATCCACCGTCGTGATGAAGGACAATCTGGAGGAGATGTCGCGCCAGGGCTGGGACATCCCGGTGCTGCTCGGCGGTGCGGCACTCACCCGCAATTTCGTCGAGGACACCTGCGTGGAGGCCTACACATCCGGCCGCGTGGCCTATGCGCGCGACGCCTTTGACGGCCTGCATCTGATGGACCGGCTGACCGGGCCGGAGGATTTCGACAGCTGGCTGGTCGCCCAGCGCCGCCGCCGCGAATCCACCGGCACGCACCGCCGCGTCCTCGGCCAGGCCGCCGCGCGCGGCTGGGAGCCGGTCGACATCAACCAGGCCCGCGCCCGTCGCCATCGCCTCACCCGCGACATCGCCCCACCCGAGCCGCCCTTCTGGGGCGCGCGCAAGATCGAGACAGTGGCGAAGGCCATTGTACCCTTCATCAACGAACGCAGCCTGTATCAGTTCCAATGGGGCTACCGGAAGCAAGGCCGCGCGCTCGAGGACTTCCTGGGCTGGGCCAAGCAGGAGCTGCGCCCGGTGATGCGCCGGATGCTCGCTTTGTGCTAGGAGCAGGACATCTTGCATCCCCAGGCGGTCTATGGCTATTGGAAAGCCGCCAGCCAGGGCAACGATCTCATCCTGTTCGACACCGACGGCACCACCGAACTCACCCGCTTCGCCCTGCCACGCCAGCCGCGCGAGGATGGCGAGTGCATCGCCGATTTCATCCGCGACGTGGACGACGATGTGCGCGATGTGATCGGCCTGCAGGCGGTCACCGTGGGACAGGTTGCCTCCGACACCGCGCGCATCTGGTTCGAGGAAAACCGATATCAGGACTATCTCTATCTGCACGGTCTGTCGGTCGAGATGGCCGAGGCGATGGCCGAATATGTCCACAAGCGCATCCGCGCCGAATGCGGCTTCGCCGGCGAGGATGGCCGCACCATCGATGAGATGCTGCAACAGACCTATCGCGGCGCCCGCTACTCGTTCGGCTACCCGGCCTGCCCGCGGCTGGAGGATCAGGAACCCATCCTTCGGCTGCTGGATGCGGAACGGGTGGGCATCAGCCTGTCGGACGAGTGGCAGCTGCATCCGGAGCAGTCGACCAGCGCGATTGTCCTGCTGAATCCGAGGGCGGTGTATTTTTCGGTGTGACCCCGGGGGCAGAGCCCCTGGCCTTCCGGAAAGCCCCCCAGCCGGTGTAAGCCCTCCGGGCAGCAGGAGCCCGCCCATGCAGCTCACCCGGAAGATCGCGATGGGCAGCATCGCCATCGGCCTCGCCGTGTTCGGCCTGAAGCTCCTCGCCTGGTGGCTTACCTCGTCCGCCGCCTTCTACTCCGATGCCCTCGAGACGCTGGTGAATGTCGCCGCCTCGGGCATCGCGCTCTGGGCCATCAGCTTTGCCGCCAAGCCCGCCGACGAGGATCACACCTACGGTCACCAGAAGGTCGAGCTCTTCGCCGCGGTGATCGAGGGGGCCATGATCATCCTCGCCGCGCTGCTCATCTTTCACCACGCCTGGGAGGTGTTTCTCGCCCCGGAGGATCTGCGCCAGCCCTGGATCGGCCTGGCGGTGAATGCCGCCGCCACCGTGATGAATGCCGCCTGGGCACTGGTGCTCCTGCGCGTCGGCCGCGCCCGGCGTTCCCCCGCCCTGGTGGCCGACGGGCGGCACCTGTTCGCCGACGTGGTGACCAGCTGCGGCATTGCCGTCGGTGTGCTATTGTTGCTGGCCACCGGCATCATCTGGCTCGACCCCGCGATCGCCGCCCTGGTCGCCTGCTACGTGCTGTGGGAGGGCATGCGCATGATCGGCCAGTCCGCGAACGTTCTGATGGACGCCGCACCGGCCGCCGAGGTGATGGCGCGGATTCAGGAATTGGTGAGGACCCATGCCGCCGGCGCGATCGAAGCCCATGACCTGCGCACCCGCTTCGCCGGCCCGATCTCGTTCCTGGAGTTCCACCTGGTGGTGCCCGGCAGCATGAGTGTGAACGAGGCCCACGCCATCTGCGACCGCATCGAAGCCGCCCTGCACGCCGAGATGGCCGGCCTCGTCGTCACCATCCATGTCGAGCCGGACAACAAGGCGAAGCACCAGGGCGTTCTGGTGGCATGACATGGCTGGCCGCGCTGCTGCTCCTGGTGCCGTGCTGCGCATGGGCCGCCCCGGTGCAGGTGGTCTCGGTCAATCTCTGCGCCGACCAGCTGCTGGTGCATCTGGCACCGGAGCGTGTCGCCGCCCTGTCGCCCCTGGCCCGCGATCCGGCGATCTCCGAGGTCGCCGACATCGCCGCGGCGATGCCCTGGGTGCGCGCCGATGCCGAGGCGATTCTGGCGCTGCACCCCGACCTGGTGCTCGGCGGTCGCTACGGTGCCCAGCCCACGATCGCCCTGCTGCGCCAGCGCGGCGTGCCGGTGGACCTGCTCGACATGCCCAGCGATTTCGCCGGAATTCGCACCCAGGTGCGCGAGGTTGCCGAGCTGCTCAATGCCCGCGCCGCCGGCGAGGCCTGGCTTGGCCAGATGGAGGAGCGGCTCGCGGCCAGGCGCCCCTGGCCGGTGCGCGCGGTGATGTGGGAGCCGCGCGGCTGGACATCGGGGCCCGGCAGCCTGGGCGACAGCGTGATGCGCGAGGCCGGTCTGCGTCCGATGACCGAGGGGCACATGCTCGGGCTGGAGGCACTGCTCGCCGATCCGCCGGACGTGCTGATCGTCGCACGCGCGCCCGACTATCCCTCGCTCGCCACCGACCTGCTGCGCCATCCCGCCACACAGGCGATCCGCCGCGTCAGCCTGCCGCCGGCCTGGCTGATCTGCGCGACGCCCGAGAGCGCCCGCGCGGTGGCGCGATTACGCCGATGAAGCTGCTCTGGGTGCTGCTGCTCGCCCTCGCGCTCGGCTCGCTGCTGGTGGGCGGCGCGGGCCTTGGGCTGCCGCGCGCCGACATCCTCTGGCAGATCCGCCTGCCGCGCACCGCGCTCGCCATTCTGATCGGCGGCGGGCTCGCCGTCTCCGGCGCGAGCCTGCAGGGTGCCTTGCGCAACCCGCTCGCGGATCCGGGACTGCTGGGAATCGGCGGATGCGCCGCCCTGGGCGCGGTGCTGGCCTATTACTGGGGCTGGTCGGCCGCCTTCGCGCCGGCGCTGCCGGTGGCCTCGCTGCTCGCCGCGCTGGCGGCCGCGGTGGCGTTGCTGCTGGTGGCAGGTCGCGGCGGCGTGCTGTCGCTGATCCTCGCCGGCGTCGCCCTCTCCGCTCTGTCGGCAGCCTTCATCGCCCTGGCGTTGGCGCTGGCGCCGAACCCCTACGCGCTGGCCGAGATCACCTTCTGGCTGCTCGGCAGCATCGCCGACCGCTCGCTGGCCCATCTCGCGCTGGCGGCGCCACCGATCCTGATCGGCGTGGCCGTGCTGCTGACGCTCGGGCGCGGGCTTGACGCGCTGAGCCTGGGCGAGGACGCCGCGGCAAGCCTGGGCCAGCCGGTCCAGCGAACAGTGCGGCTGGCCGCGCTCGGCTGCGCGCTGGCGGTCGGCGGCGGCGCGGCGGTGG
>CAIVDX010000136.1 GCA_903904805.1 uncultured Rhodospirillales bacterium | reverse complement strand
TGGCCATCGATCCGCGCGACCCCGATGAGGCGCTGATGGCCGTCCAGGTCGCCCCCCGCGCGCCCGCACGTGCGGCCGCCATCGCCGCGCTCAGCACCGCCCACCAGCTCAGCCACCAGCTCGATCCGCTCGGCGTCACCACCGCCCCGGGTCCGGATGGAGTGCCGGCTGGCTTCGTCATCTGCCCCGCCCCGCCCGGGCCGGACTTGGCGGCCGGCCTCACCCCCTGGCCGGAGCAGGCGCTGATCGAGCGCGTGCTCAAGCCGCTCGCCCTCGCGCTCGACGGATTGCGCCTGCTCGGCGTCACCCACCGTGCCATCCGCGCCAGCAATGTCTTCGCAGCACCTGGCGGGCCCGCCACGCTCGGCTGCGCCTGGGCCGCCCCTCCCGCCAGCGGGCAGAGCGCACTCTATGACCCCCCCACCAGCGCCTGCTGCGCGCCCACTGCCCGCGGAGACGGCCGCTCGGCGGACGACATCTACGCCCTCGGTGTGCTGCTGATCGTCCTCGCTCTCGGCCACGAGCCGATGGCCGGCCTGTCGGATGAGGAGAAGATCCGCCGCAAGCTCGCCTTCGGCAGCCACGCCGCGCTGACCGAGGGCGTCCGCCTGCCCAACAGTCTGCTCGAACTCACCCGCGGCATGCTCGCCGAAGACCCCGAGCACCGCCCACCACCGGCCCTGCTGCGCGACCCGTTGGCCGCCCGCACCCGCCGCGTCGCCACCCGGCCGCCGCGGCGGGCCCATGCGCCGATCGCGCTGGGCGGCCAACCGATCTGGCACCTTCCCGAACTCGCCCTGGCCTGCGCCCGTCACCCCGATGAGGCCACCGGCCGCCTGCGCTCCGGCGAGATCGATGCCTGGGTCCGCCGAGGTCTGGGCGACACCGCCATCGCCGTCCGGCTGGACGATGTCGCCCGCCTGCGCGCCGCCGACCGCGGTGCCGACCCCGCCACCGCCGACGCGCTGATGCTCATGCGCGCCGTCGCCGTGCTCGACCCGCTGGCGCCGATGTGCTGGCGCGGCACGCTCCTCTGGCCTGACGCCCTCGGCCCTATGTTGGCCGAGGGCAGGAACGACGCCGTGCTGACTGACCTCGTCCTGCAGGAGGCCGCCGCCGCCTGGGGCGCGATGCGCGATGGCCGCAGCGACACCACCCTGCTGCGCATCGAGGGCCGCCAGCATCGCGCCGTGCTGCGCGCCGCGGACCTGCGCATGGCCGTGCGTCGCCTGTGTTACCTGCTCAACCCGCTGCTTCCCTGCGCTTCCGACCTGTTGCGGCCGGAGTGGGTGGCCACCGCCGCCGAGGTGCTGCCGGTTCTCGAACGCACCATGTCTGGCCCCGCGCCGCCCGCCTCGCCCTGCGACCGTGAGCTGCTCGCCTTCATCGCCGCCAGGCTGGATTTCGGCCCCGATGAGATGGTACGGGTGGAACTGGCCGATGCCGGCCCGCCGGAGCCCAGCCTGGCGCTGGCCCTGCTGAGCATGTTCGCCCGCCTGCAGGACCGTGCCGGCCCGCCGTCACTGCCGCGCATCGCCGCCAGCCTCGCCGGCCTCACCCGCCCGCTGCTCGACCGCTGGCCCAACCTGCGCCGTCGCGCCGAGGCGGAGACGACGCTCAGCGATCTTGCCCGCGCCGGCCAGCTCTCCCGCATGGTCGCGTTGCTGGACGATCCCCATCAGGCCGCCGCCGACTCCGCCCGCCTGCAGAAGGTGCGCGCCGCCGTGCGCGATCTCGACGATACCATCGCCGCCGTTGCCGCCGCCGCCCCCGCGCGCGCGGCGCGGGCAGGTGAGCTCGGACGCATCGCCGCCTCCTGCCTGGGCGCGGCGTCGCTGGTTGGGGCGGTGGCCCGGGCGGTGTTCTGAGTGAAGCGGCAGATCATCTGGCTGGGCGCGGGAGTGCTGCTCGGCCTTGCCCCGGCCGCCCTGCTGCTGCTCGCCGGGCTGTTCCTGCCGGTCTGGCTCGCGGGCGTGTTGGATCGCGCCGCCGGACGCCAGCCGGGCAGTGCCGCCCTGCTGTTCGCCGCGGCTGGTGCAATCGGCCCCGCGATGGCCTTCCTGCGCACCGGCGCCAGCCTGGGCGGCGCCTGGACCGTACTGACCGACCCAACCCTCGCGGGCCCATGCTGGCTCGGCGCGGGCCTTGGCTGGTCGCTGGATCAGCTGCTGCCGTGGGCAATCAGCCGAATGCTGCACACCCAGGCCCGCGCCCGCCACGCCGCGCTGAGTGCCGCGCGGGCGCGTTATTGCAGGCAGTGGCAGATCGATGGCGGCTGACGCGGATCAGGGAGCCTTGTCGAGATGCACGCAGAAAATCGCCACATATTGCTTGATTTCCTTGGGCTTCACGCTGCCCCCGGGCTCCGCGAGCTTGTCGAGCTGCAGCGAGTCTTTCTTGTAGCCGACCAGCGTGCAGTCCTTCTCCGGGCACTCCCAGTCCTGCGAGATGGGGCCGAGCCCCCGCGGCATGCCGCAGTCTTTCTTGCCGGTGGCGAAGGCATATCCGGCCGGCGGTTTGAATGCCGGCGCCTTCGGCCACGCCGCCTGCTCCTTCGCCGTCGGCGTCTTGTTTGTCTTTTTCAGGCAGGCGCAGAACACCTTCCAGCCAGGCGGCAGATCGAGATTAGCCGCCAGGTGAAATGAGCCGTCCGCCTGCTGCTTCCCGTCGTGTTGGGTCGGCAGCAGCTGCGGCGAATGGGGGGCGGCGAGCACCGGCGTGCAGCGCCCACCCGCCTTCACGCAGGCGGTCGCTGCATCACACTCATGGATCGTGCCGGTCGTGGTGCATGTGCAGCCATTCTCCACATCTTCCGGGTCAGTGAAGACATAGCCGGCCGGCGCGATATAATCCTCGGACGATGGCATGAAGGACCTCGTTTCTTTGCGCGCATGGCGCGTTGATCGGAAACGGCGTCGTCACGGCAAGACAAAGGGCCGGCCCGCGAACGGACCGACCCTGAAATCATCGCCCAGTCAGGCAGTCAGCTTCAAGCGGAGATTTGCGCCACCGCCGGCCCCGAGGTGAGACGACGCTCGGCAACCTGCGCCTTCATCGCCTTCTGCAGCTTCTCGAAGCCACGCACCTCGATCTGCCGCACCCGCTCACGCGAGATATTATATTGCTGCGACAGCTCCTCGAGCGTGGTCGGATTATCCTTCAGGCGACGCTCGATCAGAATGTGGCGCTCACGCTCGTTCAGCGTCTTCAGCGCGGTGGCGAGCAGCGCCTTGCGGCCGCTCATCTCCTCGCGTTCGGCCAGTGCGCTTTCCTGGCTCTCGCTCTCATCGACGAGCCAATCCTGCCACTCACCCTCGCTGTCCGCGCGCAGCGGCGCGTTCAGGCTGTGATCGGGAGCCGCCAACCGGCGGTTCATGTTCACCACGTCCTGCTCGGGCACGCCGAGCACGCGGGCGATCTCCTCGACCTGCTCCTTCTGCATGTCGCCATCATCGATGGCCTGCATCTGGCCCTTCAGCCGGCGCAGATTGAAGAACAGCTTCTTCTGCGCGGCGGTCGTGCCCATCTTCACCAGCGACCAGCTGTGCAGGATATATTCCTGGATCGCCGCGCGGATCCACCACATGGCATAGGTCGCCAGGCGAAAACCGCGATCGGGGTCAAAGCGCTTGACCGCCTGCATCATCCCG
>CAIVDX010000135.1 GCA_903904805.1 uncultured Rhodospirillales bacterium | reverse complement strand
CGCGCATCGTGCTGCCGCTGTTCGCCTTTCCCACCTTCACGGTGAGCATCGACGACCAGCCGCAGCCGATGGCGTTTGACGGGGCGTCGGGGCTGTTCGTGGCGGAGCTCACGCCCGGGCTGCACCGCATCACCACCGCGCGGCGGCCATTGCAATCCGAGCGGATCGGGCTGGCGATCAGTCTGGTCAGTCTGCTGCTGCTGTTCCTCCGCCCGCGCCGGCGCTGAGGGTCGCGCGCCGGCGTGGCAGTTGGCGTGGCAGTTGGGCGGGTTCGTGCTATCTCGGACGCAAGAAGACGAGATCGGAGGAGACCATGATAAGGATGCGCATGCTGACGCGCCGTGCCCTGGCCGGGCTTGCCGGCGCTGTGCTGCTCGCCTGCCCGGCCTTGGCGCAGAGCAGGATCAGCATCGTCTCGACCGCCAACATCAATGCGACGCCGGCGATGGTGGCTGTGCAGAACGGGATCTTTGCCAAACATGGGCTTGATGCCTCGATCACGCTGATCGCGCTGATGCCGAATCTGCCGGCGGCCCTGGTGTCGGGCTCCGGGCAGTTCGGGCTGGTGGCGGCGGCGACCTTCATCCAGGCGGTGGATGGCGGGCTGGACCTGGTGGCGATCGCGGGGGGCAATGAGACAAGCCACGCGATCAATGAGTCGGCGCTGCTGATCCCGGCGGATGCGAGCTATGCGAAGCCGGCCGATCTGGTGGGGCGGATCGTGGGTGTGCCAGGCATCGGCGCGCCGCAGCATGTGTTTTTCCGCTGGTGGCTGCTGCAGAAAGGCGTGGACCCCGCGAAGGTGCGGTTTGTGGAGACGGCGATCCCCTCGATGACCGATACGTTGCGCACCCATGCGGTGGATGCGGTGATCGCGCCGGAGCCGGCGGAGAGCCAGATCGTGAATGCCGGCGTGGGCAAGGTAGCGGTTGCGATCAGCGAGGAAACGCCGGAGGGCAAGCCGTGGCTGATCTATGTCGCCACACGGGAATGGGCGAGCGCGCACCGGGCGGAGGTGGCGGCGTTCCGCGCGGCGATGGCCGAGGCGCAGGCCTTCACCATGGCGAACACCGATGATGGCAAAAAGGCATTTTCAAAATACGTGAACCTGCCGCCCGCCGCGTTGGCGAAGCTTTCCCTGGGCTTGCAGAAGCCTGACCTCACCGCCGAGGGGCTCGGCTGGTGGGTGGAGATGATGCAGCAGCAGCAGATGCTGCCCGGCAAGGTTGATGCTGGGGCCCTGGTGTTTCGCTAGAGCGTGACCGGTTCGGATTGTGTCCGGCGCGACGCTCCAGCTTCCTGTTTTGGCGAGCAACCTGAGCGGATCATGTGACGAACATGATCCGGCGTTGCTCGCAAGGCCGATCGCCGCGCGGGTTCAGAGAAGCAGCGGATAGGGCGGTCGCGTCGGGTTTTCCCGCGAGGGCGCGGCGCGTGTGGGGGTGTCCGTGGGCCATGTGGGCGCGTCGGCGCGCGGGGTGATCGTCTCGTTCGCCGGTGCGGAGGGGTCGGGTGACAGGGTGAGGCCGAGGTCGGCCTGGATGTCGGCGATGATGTGGGCGATCGGGCGGGCGGTGATGTCGTCGCGGAATTCGTCAGCGGATTCGCAGCGCTCGCAGCGTTCGACGCGCTCGGCGCGTTCGGATTTTTCCCGTTCGGATTTTTCGGTTTCGGTGTCGCGTGGGATGTTGGGCGCGGTGTTGGGCGCGGCCAGCGCGCGGTCGCGCGCGCGCTGGCGGTGTTGCGCGGCGAGCGCGATCTCGTAGCCGGTGGGGCGGG
>CAIVDX010000134.1 GCA_903904805.1 uncultured Rhodospirillales bacterium | reverse complement strand
GGCCCCCAGCCCACCACCACCACCGCCGCCGCCGAACCCACCCGCGCCGCCGGTGAATTTATAGGCGGTCGAGCCGTATCCGCTGCCGACATGATACGGGACATACAGATACCCGCCGCCGCCGCCGCCGCCGCCAAACCCGCCCGCGCCGCCATTGCCGCCGCCACCGCCACCGCCACCGCCAAACCCGCCCGTCCCACCGGCCTGGGCGGCGTTGGAGCTGTAGCTGACATAGCCGCCGGTCGGGTTGAGCGGCGTGTTCGGCTTGCCCTCAAACGCCTTGATCTCGCTTTTGAGTATTTGAAATTCCGTCGCGCCGAGCGTGGCCGAATAGGCCTTCTTGATCGCGGCGGCGTAGCCCGCGAGCCGCTTCAGCGCATCCTTGATATCGGTGACAACGCCGGTGTTCTGCTCCAACCATCGGGCCATCAGGATCGGATTGCCGTCCTGCTGGGCCGCCAGCGCCGTCTCGTAGGCTTGCTCGACCACCCGGTTTTGCAACAAGTTGTCGAAGGCGATCTGGTCCTCGGTCAGATCCGTGGTGATCAGCTTCCAGGTGCCGGTCAGGCCGAGCGCGTCGAACGCCTCGCCGAGGATGTTGCCCGCCGCCCCGACATCGAACTGAACGACGATGTTGGCCAGGTTGACCAGGCTCGTGAGGTTCGGATCCCCCCCGGTGAGAAAGCCAAACAGCCCGTTCGCGCTGTAGGAGTAGGTCACGCTCTCGGTCGGCGGACTGACCGGCGCCTGGCCATTATAGGCCAGACCGCCGCCTGCGCCTGAACCGGGCCCCAGATTTCGTTGGCCATTGCCCGGAGTCCCGCCACCGCCGCCGCCACCATCCGCGCCGCCCGCGGCGCCATAGGTGGTATCGGTGCTGACCTGGGAGACCGTGAAGATAATGCCGATGGGCGCGTAGCTGAGCTTGCTGATGACGTCCTGGTTCGCCGCCGCCGCGCCGGCGTTCGACCCCGGCGCGCCGATCCCCGCACCCCCCGCACTTTGAGACCCACCGCCGCTGGCACCCCGACCAAGCCCGCCGCCGCCACCACCGGAATCGCGCCCATTGGTCGGGGAGGACCGGTAATACCCGCCACCGCCACCGCCATTGCCGCCCATCCCGCCGCCGCCGCCGCCGCCGAGATATTGCTGCGACGGCGTGCCGCCATTGCCGCCGACCGCGGAGTCGTTGACGAACGACACGCCGGAGAGCGTCACATTGCTCTGCGCGCCGACGAACAGCCCGCCGCCAAGCCCGGCGCCGCCGCCGCCGGCGGCGCGCGAGTTGCTGCCACCATCGCCGCCCTGGGCCAGCGCGTCGGCAATGGTGAGGTTCCGCACCGTCACGCTGCCGCCCAGCACCATCAGCCCGCGATTGACCCCGCCGCCATCCAGCGTGTGGCCCTGGCCGTCGATCACCACCCTGTCCTGACTCGACAGCACCGGCAGCTGGTCGGCCAGCGTGCTCAGCGTGATGTTGTTGCCGAGTGCCAGCGTGATGGTGCCGCCGGGCGCCATGGCGTCAGCCGCATTGATGTCGGCGATCAGCTGCGCGGCGGTGGTGACCGTCTGATAGAGCGTGAGCCCGCCCAACGAGACCATGCCCGAACTGCTCGGCAAGGCGGTGGTGCCGGTGAAATCGAGCGTGGTGCCCGACCCGACGAACTGCACCTTGTTGCCGCTGCCCGGATTGATCGCCGGCAGGTCGCCGTTGATGGTGATGTCACCCGGGGCAAGCGTGATCTGCCACAGATACGAGTTGGTAAAACCGTTGCTGTCGACCGCGTTGAGATCGTTGACCAGCGTGAACCGGTTGTTCGCGGCCAGATTCTGGATCAGCAAAACCAAGTCGTCGCCCCTTCGATCAGGGGTTGCCGACGGTGCCTTCCGCAGTCGCTGCCAATGCGATGCTGGCGACGATCAGGAAGCCACGCCGCGCAGCCGCAGGGCACGTAGCCCGCGGTGACACCCCCACCTCCTCAACTCTATTTCCGACATCGATGGGGGGAGCAAGGGGAAATCGCGCCATCTGGCTGGATTGATTGTAACGACACGTCCTTGTGAGCGGGCTTGTCCCGAACAATAGACACAGTTTTTGGCTGACTTGCCCGTCGATCGGGAAGCACTCTATTGCTTCGTGCGCGGTGGCGGCCTGATCACCGGGTGTTTGGGCAAAGGGGACTCGGCCAGATGCAGCACGGCATCCATTTCATCTCAGGCCTGCCGCGCTCGGGCTCCACCCTGCTGGCGGCGATCCTGCGGCAGAATCCACGATTTCATGCCGGCATGACCAGCCCGGTCGGCGCGCTGATCACCGCGATGCTGCGCCAGATGAGCCAGGAGAACGAGGCCGCTGTCTTCCTCGACGACACCCAGCGCCAGGACATTTTGGCCGCGGTGTTCGGCGCCTATTACGCGCGCATCCATCCCGACAAGCTGGTGTTCGACACCAATCGGATGTGGACCACCAAGCTGCCGATGCTCACCACGCTGTATCCCAAGGCGAAGATGATCTGCTGCGTGCGCCACTCGCCGTGGATTCTCGATAGCATCGAGCGGCTGGTGCGGCGCAACCGGTTCGAGCCCTCGAAGATCTTCAATTTCGAACCGGCCGGCACGGTGTATGCGCGGGTGGAAGGGCTGAGCGCGGGCAACGGCCTGGTTGGCTATGCCTGGAACGCCCTGCGCGAGGCCTATTTCGGCGAGCATGCGGACCGTTTGCTGCTGGTCACCTACGAGACGCTGACCAGCGACCCCAAGCGGGCGCTGGACGCCATCTACGCCTTCATCGGCGAGCCCGCCTTCGCGCATGATTTCGAGAACGTGCAATATGACGACGCCAGCGAATTCGACGCCCGCCTCGGCACCCCCGGCCTCCACCAGATCGGCCGCGCGGTGCGCCCGAACGAGCGCAAGACAGTGCTGCCGCCGGACATCTTCCGCCGTGTCGAGGGCGATTCGTTCTGGCGCGACCCGGCATTGAACATCAACCGCGTGCCGGTGATCTAGGCGGCCGCAGCCAGCAGCGTTTGGCGAAGGTTGTGGGCGGCGATGAGGCGCACAAGGCTCATCACCGATGCGGCCAGACGGTGAGGTGGGTTCGGTGTCGGAGTCCTTCTTCCGGCGTCGTTCCCGTGAAGAATGTCGGCTGGCAGCTCCAACCGTCGGTGGTTCCGGGCCCCTGCACCCAAAATTCCCCCGCTATATTGATCCGTCAAACCCCGCGGGCAGTCGGTCAGCAGGCGCAGTTGGTTTGTCAGCGTGCTCTCTGGAGCGGGCAATGAGAAAAAGCTGGTGGGCTTCTTGGTCGGTTGGCCGGTGCCGCTTGCGCCGACGGGGGCCGGCGTTGGCCTTTGGGCGGTCTGGCATGGTGCCGGATTGGTGGGGGATGGGGCCGCGGTGGCGGTCGTGGTGGCGCGCGGGTTCCCATTGGCCATTGTCGTGAACATTTGTATGCAGCATGCAGGATTCGCGGTCGTGTGGTGTCGGCTGCGGCGGGCCATTATGGGGGCTTGATGAGCGGAGGCGTGATCGTACGGTCGGCTGATTTGCGGGATCAGGTGTTTGAGGCGTTGCGGCATCGGATTATCGCCGGCGCCTACAGCCCTGGCGATCGGCTGACGGAAATGCAGGTCTCCAAGGAGTTCGGGGTCTCACGCACGCCCGCGCGCGAGGCGCTGGTGATGTTGACCCAGGCGGGCCTGCTCGAGGGC
>CAIVDX010000133.1 GCA_903904805.1 uncultured Rhodospirillales bacterium | reverse complement strand
TCGTCGCCGCCGTCATCGCGCCGTCCGGCGCGCAATGTGTGGATGCCTCGATCATCGGTTCGCCACCCGTCGCGGGCAAATCTGGCCCTGTTTTCTACGCCTCCGGCCCAGACGCCGGGGCCATGGTCTCCCTGCGCGACGTGGGCATTGACCTGCGCGTGCTCGAGGGTCCGATCGGGGCCGCGTCCGGCTTGAAGATGACCTATGGCGGCATCACCAAGGGCTTCACCGCGCTCGCCTCGGCAATGATGCTGGCTGCAACCCGCTTCGGTGCTGCCGAGGCCCTTCGCGCCGAGCTCGATCACAGCCTGCCCTTCCTGCTGCGCTGGTTCGAGACGCAGGTGCCCGGCATGTATCCCAAGGCCTATCGTTGGGTGGACGAGATGGACGAGATTTCTGCGTTTTTGTCCGACGACGCGCCGGCGTCTGCGATCTATGCAGCGATCGCCGACCTCTATCGTCACCTCGCCGCTGATGTCGCCGCCCACAATCATGAAACCAAAGCGCTGAGCGCTTTTCTGTCAAAATAGAGCGCGGGAAAATCCCGCTGGCTCCCGAAGTAGGACTCGAACCTACGACCGAGCGATTAACAGTCGCTTGCTCTACCAACTGAGCTATTCGGGATCAGCGGGGCGCTCCGTATAGCCACTGGGTTGGGCGCTGCCAAGTGGCGTCTGGTATGCGCAGGGCCCGACCGCGCCAGACCGTCACCCTTTCCCTATTCCGCCCGGTTTGGTATTCACACAGAAGATGCGGGCGTGGTGGAACTGGTAGACGCGCCGGACTCAAAATCCGGTTCCGCAAGGAGTGTCGGTTCGATTCCGACCGCCCGCACCACTTCTTTTGGAAACCTTAGTTCTGCAGCGACGGCAGCTGGCTCAATGCCGCAGCCGGTAGCGCCGATTGCGGCGTTGATGGCAGCATTGGCTTCTCCTCCAGCAGTTTTGCCGCGATCGCCGCCTCGGCAGAGGGAACTGCGCTTGCCACCGGCGGTGGCGGGGCGGGGGCCGTATCGGCGGGCGGCGCTGTCCTGATCGCCTCCTTTGGGGGCGGCACCGGGGCGGCGGCCTCCATCGTCGGCGAGGTGTAGTCGATCACCACCCGCGCCTGCGGCCCAGCAATCACCAGCACATGCTGTCCCAGCTTCAGCGGCGCCTTGTCCTTCTGCGTCACCGAGACCATCTCGCCGGCGGTTTTGCGCACGACATACTCCCAGGCCGTGGTATCCGAGGCGACATGTTCCGCTGTGGTGCCGATCAGCCCTCCCACCAGCGATCCACCCACCGCGCCGATTGCCGAGCCCATCCCGCCGCCGGGCGACTGTGAGCCGATGATGCCGCCGGCGGCTGCCCCGGTTGTCGCCCCAACGACACCAGCCGAGGTGATGTCCACCTGGCGCACCCCAACGATCACGCCCTGATCCACCTTGGCGGCCTGCTGGACCGCGCCAGGTGTGTAGGTGTTGGGCGAATAGTCGCTGCCGCAGCCACTGAGAATCAGTGGGGCAAGAAGGGCTAAAAGGGAGAGAATGCGCATGGGTCGCGCTTATACCGTGGCGGACAGTCCGCGGTCACGCCCCGCGGCGCAGGTCGGCGCCGAGTGACCGACCAACAAATGTCACATAAGCGCCATCAACCGGCACTGTGCGGCGCGTTGCGCGAGCGATAAGCACGCGGTCGAACCACGTGGAAGCAACAATCATGCAGCAGCGCAACGTCCCCGCCTCGGGCCCGTCCTATTGGGGCGCGCTGATCGTCGCCAGCGCGCTCGGCTGCAATCTTGGCGACATGGTCTCGCATAATCTGCACCTGGGCCACCAGAACGGCGTGCTGCCGGTGCTCGGCCTGTTCGTGCTGATCCTGCTGGCCGAGCGCCTTTCCGGGTTGGTGTCCGTCGCCTTCTATTGGCTGGCGATCCTGGCCCTGCGGACGGTGGCAACCAATCTTGGCGACCTGCTGACCCACGAGCTGCATCTGACCTTCCCGGTGGCCATCGCGGCGATGGCGCTGGTGTTGCTGCCCCTGGTCTGGCTCGCGGCTCGGCGCGGCGGCGGCCAGTCCGGCCTGCCGCCCAATGACCTGCTCTACTGGGCCACCATGCTGGTCGCTGGCACGCTCGGCACCGTCATCGGCGATTGCTTCGCCGACGATGTCGGCCTGGGCGATGGTGGCGCGGCCGTGCTGCAGTCAGTCATCCTAGCCGGCATGCTTGCCCTGCGCTGGCGCACTGGCTTTGCCACCATCGGCTATTACTGGGCCTGCATCGTCGGCGTGCGCGCCGCCGGCACCAGCATCGGCGACGCGCTCGCCAGCCGCCACGCGCTGGGCCTCGGTTTGCCGTTGAGCGCGGGTCTGACCGCCACGCTGCTGGTGATCGTGCTGGTGGCGACCCACAGCAGGGCGGCAAAGCCAGCCCAGGCCTGAGAGCGCGGCCTTAGCCCAGCAGATGCTCCTGGCGAAAGCTGAGCCAGCGTCCATTGCCGATGATCACGTGGTCGTGCAGCAGAATCCCCAGGGCGCTTGCCGCCTGCTCGATTTCGCGCGTCATCTCGATGTCCTGCCGTGAGGGCGTTGGATCGCCGCTGGGATGGTTGTGCACCAGGATCAGTGCCGTCGCATGGTGCTCAAGCGCGCGCTTGACGATCTCGCGCGGATAGACCGGCGTGTGATTCACCGTGCCGCGGCTTTGCGCCTCGTCGGCGATCAGACGGTTTTTCGAATCCAGGAACAGCGCGCGGAACTGTTCGATCTTCTCGCGCGCCATCACGGCGGTGAGATAGTCGATCAGGCTCTGCCAGTTGCTCAGCACCGGCTGGCTCACTGCCTCCGCCCGCGCCAGGCGCACCGCCGCTGCCTGTACCAACTTCAGCGCCGAGGCGGCGTGCGGTCCCAGTCCGCGCACCGCGAGCAACCTGTCTGCGGGGGCGGCGAGCACCGCTGCAAAGCTGCCGAAATGGTTGATCAATGATTTCGCGAGCGGCTTGGTGTCGCCCTGCTTGAAGGCGAAGAACAACAGCATCTCCAGCAGTTCGTAATCCGCCAGCGCATCCGAGCCACGCTCCAGCAGCTTCGCCCGCATCCGTGCTCGGTGCCCCTGTGGACCGATCGAGGCAAACGGCGCGTCATCGGAGGTAACGATCTGCCCGCGCGGCGGTCGCTGGCCGAAATCCGCCTCCCAATCGAGCCCGACCGGACCCTCGGCAAAGCCGCCTGACTTGACCTCGGCCTCAGGGAACCGGCCTCCCTCGGTCCGCCGCCCCTGCTTGCGTCGCCTACCCCCAGCCGCGCCAAACAGATCCGTCCAATCCCGCCACGACATTTTGTCGGGCCCTCCCG
>CAIVDX010000132.1 GCA_903904805.1 uncultured Rhodospirillales bacterium | reverse complement strand
CGTTTGATCAGGTGTGTTCGCGACGCTCACGGGTGCGCCTTCACCTCGGCGGCGATGCGGGCCGCCTCGGCGCCGCGGATGCGGGCGATGTCGTCCTGGTATTTCAGCAGCACGCCGAGCGTCTCATCGACGACGGCCGGCTCCAGATCGGTGGCATCCAGATGGGTGAGCGCGTTGGCCCAGTCGATCGTCTCGGCCACGCCGGGCATCTTGAACAGCTCGCCGCCGCGCAGCCGCTGCACGAAGCCGACAACCTGTTCGGACAGGGCCTGCGCGACATGCGGGGCGCGGGCTGCAAGGATGGCGCGTTCGCGCGCGGCGTCGGGATAGTCCACCCAATGATACAGGCAGCGCCGGCGGATCGCGTCATGCACCTCGCGGGTGCGGTTCGAGGTCAGGATCACCACCGGCGGCGTTGTCGCTTTGATCGTGCCATATTCGGGGATGGTCAGCTGGAAATCGGCCAGCAACTCCAGCAGGAAGGCCTCAAACGGCTCGTCGGCGCGATCGAGCTCGTCGATCAGCAGCACCGCGGGCGGCAGATCGGGGTCGATCGCCGAGAGCAGCGGGCGCGGCAGCAGGAAGCGGCGGGCATAGATGTTCTCGGCCACCGATGCGGTGTCGCCGGAGGCCTCGGCCAGACGGATGGCGAGCAGCTGGGCGGCATGGTCCCACTCATAGGCGGCACCCGCGAGATCCAGCCCGTCATAGCATTGCAGCCGGACCAGGCGGCGGTTCAGGCCGGTGGCGAGCACCTTGGCGATCTCGGTCTTGCCGGTGCCCGGCTCACCTTCCAGGAACAGCGGCCGGCCCATCGCCATCGCCAGATGGATGGCGGTGGCGAGGTCGGTGTCGGCGATGTAGCGCTGGGAGGCGAGCAGGGCAGCGGTGTCGGCGACCGTCCTGGGCAGCACTACAGATAGGCTCCGAACAGCAGGATCGCGATGGCCGCGAACACCGCCATACCGCCCCAGGCGACGATGGGGATGCCGAAGGGTTCGGCGGGGATCAGGTCGATGATGCTGATCGAGGGGCTGGCCGGGGCAGCTTTCGGAGCCGCGACGGCGGCGGTGGCGGCGGCCGCCGGCGTGGCGATGTCGGCCGCCGCGGGCTCGGGCTCGGCCACCTGGGCGGAGAAGCGGTCGAAGAACTGGTCGGCCATCTGCTTGGCGGTGGCGTCGATCAGGCGCGCGCCAAGCTGGGCGATCTTGCCGCCGACCTGCGCCTTCACGTCGTAGCTGAGGATGGTGACGGTGGGGCTTTCTTCGGCAAGCCTCACGGTGGCGCCGCCCTTGGCGAAGCCGGCCACGCCGCCCTGGCCCTCGCCGCCGATATTATAGCCGTTCGGCGGATCGAGGTCGGTGAGCTGCACCTTGCCGGTGAAGCGGGCGGCGATCGGGCCGATCTTGATGGCTGCGGTGGCCTTCAGCTCGGTGTCCGACAGCTTCTCCATGCTTTCGCAGCCGGGAATGGAGGCCTTGAGCACCTCGGGATTGTTCAGCGCTTCCCAAACCTTCTGACGCGGCGCCGGAATGCGGCGTTCACCTGACATGTCCATGAGTCTGATCCTTGATCGGTTGGGGCGGACAATATGGGCCGGCCCCGTGTTGTGCAATGCGGTGCTGGAGCACAGCTAGGTTGTTCTTTTTTGAAAAAAAGAACCAAAAATTTTGAAAGCTGAGACGCTTGCCAGGTCCGCGGCCAGGAAACTCACGCGCGCGCTGCGCCGCGGCAGGCCGCGCCTGGCGAGGCGGCGGCACTGTCGCCGCCGCGGTGTGACTGATTGCGTCGCGACATCCGAAATCATGGAGCGCTGCCGCCAGGCCTCGGCGTGCCCGCGTGCAGGCGGCATCGTGGTGGTTTGCAGATTTAACACTATTACTTGCGAGTATTTTTATAACACACTATAAATTTCCGTCGATCTGATATTCTCCGACGCTCAGCCAGGGATTTTCGCCATGAGCCAGACCACCGCCGCCCGCCTTGCCCCTCCAGGGCCACTCTCCACGCCCGCCCGCGCGCCGGGGGGGATTTGGGCGAAGGACGACAGCTGGGCGATCGCCATTGGGCTGGGGATCATCATCGTGGCGTGGGGGCTGTTCGCGAATGGCTCGTCGTTGTCGTGGCTGGCGGTGATCCCGGCGAAATGGGCGAATTGGGCGCAGCTGTCGGGACATTTCGCGACCGCCTGGCCGCGCTATGTGGCGCAATATGCGGTGTGGCTGGTGGTGGTGACCGGGGCGCTGCGGGGCCTGGGCTATCCGTTCAAGAGCACGGTGCCGGCATTCAGCTTCGTGTATGCGGTCTCGGTGGTGATCTTTACCCTCGGCCAGTGGGTCAGCGCGGTGAAAT
>CAIVDX010000131.1 GCA_903904805.1 uncultured Rhodospirillales bacterium | reverse complement strand
GCGAGCGGTCGCGGCCGACCACCTTGAAGAGGGATTTTCCCTCGATGGGGCCGAGCGGGTTGCTGAGTGCGAGATGCTCCTCGTTGGTGAGCGGGCGCGAGTTGTGGATCACCAGCACGCCATGCTCGGCGATGGCGCGGCCGATCTCGGCGCTGAGGGCTTCGTCGAATCCGCTGGCCAGATCGAGATCGATGGCTTCGGCGGCGAAACCGGGGCCGATGATTTTGGTGCGCATCATGCGGGCTCGTGCACGGTGGTGCGGCGCATGTCCCGGCGGGAGGCGGTGTCGTCGAAAACGGTCGCGCGGTGCAGGGTGCTGAGATTGTCCCAAATCACCACGTCGTTCAGGCCCCAGCGATGGCGGTAGACATGGGCGGGGCGGGTCGCATGGTCGAGAAGTTCGCCGAGCAGGGCGCGGCCTTCCTCGAGCGACCAGCCGACGATGTGCGAGGCGTGTGCGCCCATATAGAGCGAGCGGCGGCCAGAGGCGTGCGTGTGCACCAGAGGGTGGCGCACCGCGGGGCTCGCGGCCAGTTCCTCGGCGGTGGGCGGCGGGTAGCCGGCCGTGGTGCGGGAGTGCCAGAGCGAGTGCTCGACCATCAGGCCATCGATGCGATGTCGTTGCGACTCTGACAGCGCCTCGTAGGCGCCGCGCAGATCGGCGAATTCGGTGTCGCCACCTTCGGGGGGCACCTCATGCGCGCGCAGGGCGGAATAGGCGGCGCGGCGGCTTTTGAAGGAGCTGTCCGTGTGCCAGAGCTGGTTGCCAAGATTATAGAGCCGGCGACGGTGGTCGTTGGCGAGCACGTTGCCGTCCTCGTCGAGATTGCTGGCGTCGAAAAGCTCGTTGTAGCGCAGGCGGTTTTTCGCAAGACCGAAGCCGGTGCGGAAATCCAGCTCGCCCAGCGCGCGGCTGAAGGCGATGTGGGTTTCGTCGGTCGGGCCGGAATTGCGGATGACCAGAACGCCGTGCTCGTGCAGCGCGTCGCGCAGCGCGTCGCCCTGGGCGGGGGACAGCGGGCCGGTGAGGTCGAGCCCGCGCAGTTCGGCGGCGAAGCCTGGTGTGAGTTTGATGAGCTCCATTCTCACGCCTTTCCAACAAGCGCGCCGGCGGGCAGCGCGGCCTCGGTCTCACGGATCATCCGGCGGTGCAGCAGGCCCAGCGGCAGGATGCAGACGACGAAAAGCACCGGCGGCAGGGCGGCGAACAGGAAGATGTCGTGCAGGGGCATCTTCGCGCCGAGCAGCATGCCGCCGATCCAGGGGCCGGCGATGGAGCCGATCTTCGCCACCGAGATCGCCCAGCCGGCGCCGTTGCTGCGGATCGCGCTCGGATAGAACAGGCCGGCGATGGAGTGCAGGCCGGTGTGGCCGCCGATCACGAACAGGCCGACGAGAAACATATATTGCATAAAGTCGGCATTGCCGAAATGGAACATGCCGACCATTGCCACCAGCGGGCAGGCAATCAGCGGCATGGCGGTGACCGCGATGGCGCCGAAGCGATCGACAAAGCGCATCAGCAGCAACCCGCCGGCGGCACCGCCGAGCGAGAGCAGGCTCGCGCCGAGGGCGGCGGTGGAGCGATCGAGCCCGGAGGCCTCGGCGAGGGTGGGCATCCAGCTGGTCAGGAAAAACACCGCCATCGAGCTGCCGATATAGGCGACCCAGAGCAGCGGGGTGATGAAGGCGAGCCGGCCGACGAAGAGTTGCGGCAGGCGGAATGATGTGCGGGTCATCGTCTCGCTGGAGACGATGAAGCGCGCGGCGGCGCTGACCGCCATCTCCGGGCGCAGGCGGCGGACTGTGCGGGCGATCTCGGCATTGCCGCGGCCTTTCACGGCGAGGAACTTGATCGATTCCGGCAGGGCAAAATTCAACAGGATCGCCACCAGGATGGGCAGCACCCCGCCGACCCAGAACACCACGCGCCAGCTATAGAGCGGGATCAGATAGGCGGAGATCGGTCCGCCCAGGCTGGAGCCGATGGAGTAGCCGAGCATGATGATGGTGACGAAGGTGGCACGATAGCGCAGCGGCGCGAACTCGATGTTCAGCGCCCAGGCCACCGGCACCAGCCCGCCGATGGCCAGGCCGCCGATGAAGCGCAGGGCGGTGAACTGCTCCACCGTGGTGGCGAAGGAGGTGATGAAGGTGAGGGCGCCGAAGCAGGCGGCGGCGAGCACGATGGTGGGGCGTCGGCCGATCTTGTCGCCCAGCCAGCCGAAGATGAAGCCGCCGAGCATGAAGCCGAACAGGCCGATGCCGAACACGCTGCCGAAGGCGGCGCGGTCGATCTGGTATTCGCGCATGATGGAGGGCGCGGCGAAGGAGATGGAGTTGAGATCGTAGCCGTCGAAGAAGGTGATCAGCGTGGACAGGGCCAGCAGGCGGACGATGAAGCTGTTGAGCTTCTGGCCTTCGATCACCTCGGTGAGGTCGATGGTTTGGCTGGCTGCCGGCGCGGCTGTGCTCATTGCGTTTCCCCCTGACGGCACGTAGGCCGACGCGGCAGTTTCGCGCCTTCGGGCGTGTGCTGCAAGACGGGTGCGGAACGTGAGGGCACGCGGTCGATCGCGCTGGCGGTGGGCGGTGCGGCCATGCAGTATGTCGTGTCGACCCTGAGGAGGCCCGCAATGACCACCCACCAGCCGCACCCACATCGCCAGATTGGCCGTCGCGCGACGATGGCGTTGCTTGCAGCCCCGGCGGTGATCGGTCGAGCCGCGCGGGCCGAGGCGCCGGTGCGCTTTACCTTGTCGGTGTCGCCCACGCTGCTCTCAGGGCCGCATTTCATCGCCAAGGAGCGGGGCTATTTTGCCGCCGCGGGGCTGGATGTGAGCATCGACACCTCGCAGACCAATCTGTCGGATGCGCTGCCGCTGCTGGCGCGGGGGGAATATGCGATCTTGACCTCGGCGTTGGGGGCCTCGGCGTTCAACGCGATGCATCGCGGCGGGCTGCTGCGGTTTTTGGGCACGCAGACGACGATTCCGACCAGCGGCCCCTGCCCGGTCTCGATCATGGTGTCGACCAAGGCGATCGCGGCGGGGTTGAAGGATCTGGCCGGGCTGAAGGGCCAGCGTGTGGGCATCATCGGGGCGGCGGGTTACGCCGAATATGATACGGTGATGGCGCTGCGCGCGGCCGGTCTCAAGGCGGGCGATTATGAGCTCGTGCAGATGGCGCGCAACGATATGGGGCCGGCGCTGGCGAACGGGGCGATCGCGGCGGGCTGGGGCAGCGAGCCGTTGCCGACGCTGTTCGCGCGGCAGGGCATCGCCACGCCGTTTCCGGCCGAAGGGCTGCGCGGGCGCGGCGTGTTCAGCATTTTCGCCAATGGGGATTTTGTGGCCGCGCATCCGGATGCGTGCGCCCGCTTCACGGCGGCGTTTCTCAAAGCCGCGCGGGAACTGGATGCGAGCGGCTGGCAGGATGCGGCGACCGGGGCGATTTTGAGCCAATACACCAAGATCCCCGCGGAGGTGCTGCGCGGGATCAGCGTGCGGATGGCGCCGGACACGCTGGCGCCGGATCTGGCTTTGGCGGTGGAGATGGAGGCGTATTTTCGCGGTCGGGGGGTGCTGGGATATCCGGAGAAGATTGATTTTGCAGCCATTTCCTCGCCGGAGATCGTGGCGGCGGCGACCAGGTTGGCGGGGTGAAAGTGCAGCGGCACTATGTGACGCGCGTGGGGACCTGCTCGCTGGCGCAGCGGGGGAACAGGCGCGGCTTGTGGTGGTGTGGGCGGTGATGGGAACAGGAGCGCTGGCGGGCCACGACCGATGATGATGAGCACTATGTCTACGCCATAGCCCTATGACTAGGCTATCCTTGGCTTGGTGGCTGGCCGGGCGGGGCGCATCGCGTCCTTGAGGTATCGACCCACTGGAGCTGGATAATGTGCCATTGCGAGTTGCCTAGCAGCCTGTCGGAGTTGCGTTATCTGCGAATGT
>CAIVDX010000130.1 GCA_903904805.1 uncultured Rhodospirillales bacterium | reverse complement strand
GGCACCGGCGCCCTGGCGTCCCCCGGCAGCGTGAACGCGGCGGGCACGCCCGGCCATTTCAACACCGCGGCCCCTGGCTCCGGCACGCCGACTGTTCTGTCGCCAGATTGGTGCGAGGGCATCCAGGAAGAGCTGATGAGCATCCTGGCCGCCGCCGGCGTCACGGCGGTGAAGGGCACGCAGACGCAGGTGCTCGCCTCGATCATGGCGATGTGCGCGCCGGCGCGGATGCAGATTTTCACTTCGTCGGGCACCTTCACCGTCCCTGCCAATGTCACCCGGATCAAGGTCCGCCTGGTCGGCGGCGGCGGTGGTGGCGGCGGCACCGGCACAGCCAACACCGGCGGCGGTGGTGGTGGTGGTGGCGGCTATGCCGAGGGCATCTATTCCGTCTCGCCAGGCGCGACCTACACCGTGACGATCGGCGCCGGCGGCAGCGGCAGCGCCAGCAATGGCAGCGCCGGCGGGTCCACCTCGTTCGGCTCGCTGCTGTCCGCCACCGGCGGCGCAGGTGGCAATCCCTACGCCAGTTCCCCGGCCGGCGGCGCCGGCGGCTACGGCGCCGGAGGCACCCTGAATCTCACCGGCTGCGCCGGCACCGATGGCGGAAATTCCTCTGTTGGGTTCGGCGGTGACGGCGGCGCGGCACCTGGCCTGGGCGGCGGTGGTGGCCGTGGCGGTCTGACGGCCGGCGTGTCCGCCACATCCTACGGCGCGGGCGGCGGCGGGGCCTACAATCTGACCGGTAGCGGCGCCGTCGTGGGCGGCAACGGCGCTGCCGGCATCGCGATCGTGGAGTATTGAAATGACCGAATTCGCGCGCGTCGTCGCCGGCGTGGTGGTGGAGACATTCACCCCACCTTCCGGCCAGTCTCTGGCCGATTGTTTTCACGCCGACATCGCGGCCAGCTTCACGCAGGTGCCAACAGGCATCTCGGTCGTTCCGGGCTGGACATTCGACGGCACGAACTGGGCAGCGCCTGTCGCGCCCACCCTCACGCTGGCGCAACAGGCGCGCGCGGCGCTGATGTCGGGCCTCACGCTCACCTTGTCCGGCAGCCTCACGCTGGCGGCCACGCTGTTTCCGACAGATGATGATACCACCAGCAAGATCGCCAAAATCGCCACCGGCCTCGCGGTCAACGGCACGTTCCCCGGCGGTGCCACCAGCTATCCGATGAAGGATGCCAGCGGCACCTGGCACACATTCACCATCGCGCAATACAAGCAGGTCGCCGGCACGATCGAGGCCTATGTCGCCGCGCTCGATTTGATCATTGACGGCAACCCCACCGGCGCCAGCAGCCTGCCGAGCTCCAGCGTGTCTCTCACCCTGTCATGACCTACTGGGCGCGCCTGCTGGCCGCGCTCGAGGCGTGGCTGCGTGACGGCGATGTTTTGGTCAACGAGGTCACATCGGTGGATCTGGCTGACACGAAGCCGGATCAAACCGTGTCAGATCACGTCGCCGAACTGGCGCGCGATCGCTCGCGCTTCGGCACATTCATGTGCGCTCTGCTGTCGTTCACCGTGCAATATGATCACTGCGGCGCCACGTTGCGCGGCGAGGCCATTCCCTTCGTGGTCTATCTCCGGGCCCTGCTGATGTTCGTTGTAGTGCTCGCGGTGATTCCGATTCTGCTGGTCAAGGCCAGCATCATGATCGTCCGCCGACCCGTCCAGCCCTGATCGCAGGAGATCACCATGCCTGAAAATCCATTGCAATCTGTCCCGTTGACATTCACGGCGTTGACCGTCTCGAGCGGCAACACGTCGGTGATGTCATCGCCGATGTCGAACCCGGGTGGCGCGGCGAACAACATGCAATATGGGTTCGTGCGACTTACATTCGGCACGCCGATCACGGCGGGCTCTGGCGCGCCATATATCAGCCTCGGCTATTTTCACATGCCGGATGGCACCACGCCGCCAAATCCGCCAGGCACGTCCGCCGCCGCATGGTCACCGAATCAACCACAATGCGTGGTGCAGCTGACGGCCGGCGCCACAATCACGTCAGTTGATTTCGGTCCGGTTCCGATCGATCCGCCTGCGATGGGTTTCGCGTTCAATAATCAGTCCGGCGTGAATTGGACGGGAACGGTCACGGCCAATTTTTACGGCGTCGGAATCGGCTGATGCCGTCACGGCGTTTCTTGAGCGCCCTTCGGCCTGACCCTCGCGTCGTGCCGGCCGGCCAGCTGCTCGATCTGAACCCGAACAATCCGCTCACGGCGTGGCTGATGTCCGCTTACATTCCGGGCACGGCGCATTTTCTGCAGGATATTTGTGGAAAGGGCCCGACGCTCGGCTTGGTCGGCGCGCCTCCATTTGCAACCACAACGAACGGGCCGGCGCTGTCGAGTCGGCAAGGATATTATGAGGGGGCTAATGCGCCGCTCGCCACAAACTACCCGATCAGCAGCCTGGGCTCTGTGTACACTCGCGCGACAGCTTTGGGTGGCAGCACCGCGTATGGTTGCCTGTTCGGTATGCTGCCACACGTTGGCAGTGTCAGTTCGCCGTATTTTTCGCTGGCGGCGATATCCAATGGTTCGCCCGGCTACTGGGTCGGTAATTCATCAAGCGGATTCGTGACCGCGCAAACTGGAACAAACTATGCAGCCACAAACGTCCTGAACATTGGCGTTGCGTTCAACGGCTCCGGCGCCGCGGTGAATGGTGTGTCGGCTGGCACCGTCGTCGGCTACGCGAATGGCACGCAATTTTCAACATCGTCGCTGAGTGGATCGATTTATATCGGTGGCGATAGCGTGATCTCGATCGGCGCGTATGTCGATAACGCCCACGTCATCAACGCG
>CAIVDX010000129.1 GCA_903904805.1 uncultured Rhodospirillales bacterium | reverse complement strand
GGCACTGGCCGATCCCGCGCGGGTCTCGCCCGGTCTGGTCGTCGGCATCGTGTTCGTGGTGGTCGGGCTCGCCTTCAAGATCTCGGCGGTGCCGTTCCATATGTGGACGCCCGACGTGTACGAGGGGGCGCCGACGCCGGTGACGGCATTCATGGGCACGGCCCCGAAAGTGGCCGCGATGGCGCTGCTGGTGCGCGTGATGGCAACGCCGTTCGGGCATTAGCTGGGTCAATGGCAGCAACTGATCGTGCTGGTGTCGATCGCCTCGATGCTGCTGGGCTCGCTGGCGGCGATCGGCCAGAAAAATATCAAGCGGCTGATGGCGTATTCCTCGATCGGCCATATGGGTTACGCTTTGATTGGGCTCGCGGCCGGCACGCCGGCGGGCATTCGCGGCGTGCTGATCTACATGCTGACCTACGTGTTCATGAACATCGGCACCTTCGCCATCATCATCGCCATGCGTCGGCGCGGGCGAATGCTGGAGCAGATTTCCGATCTGGCCGGCCTTGGGCGCACCGATCCGGCGTTGGCGTTGGGCCTGGCGGTGTTCATGTTCAGCATGGCCGGCATTCCTCCGTTCTCCGGCTTCTGGGGCAAATATTTCATCTTCACCGCTGCCGTTCAGCAGGGGATGTGGACGCTGGCGGTGATCGGCGTGCTGACCAGCGTGATAGGGGCTTATTATTATATCCGCATCATCAAGGTGATGTATTTCGATGCCGGGGGCGAAGCGTTCGACAAGCGGCCGGGGTCGTTGTCATTCGTGGCGGCGACGGGCGGTTTGTTAACTACCTTTTTCTTTGTTTTCCCAGCCCCTTTCGTGGCCGCGGCCGAGGCGGCGGCCAAAGTGCTGTTCGGGTGAGGCAGACTAGCCCAGGGGTTACCTCCTTGGCTCCCTGGCGACTGACAATTTTCGACACGTTGGATTCAACGTCTGAATTTTGCCGCGCGCGGGCGGAGCAGGGTGAGGCCGAGGGGCTGGCCGTGATGGCGCGGCTGCAGGAGCGTGGCCGGGGCAGCCATGGGCGGCAGTGGGTGTCGATTCCCGGCAATTTGTTTCTTTCCGTGCTGCTGCGCCCCAATGGGCGCGCGCGTGACGGCGGGTTGTGGTCGCTGCTGGCCGGGGTTGCCGCTGCCGAGGCGGTCGAGGGATTATTGCCCGATCGTGCCACGCTGACGCTGAAATGGCCGAACGATCTGCTGCTGAGCGGGCGCAAACTGGCCGGCATTCTGATCGACAGTGCCGCCGACAGCGCCGGCGCACTGGAATGGCTGGTGATCGGAGTCGGTATGAATTTGGCGGCGGCCCCAGATGTGCCGGGGCGCGAGACAGCTTGTCTTGCCACCGTAGCCGCGCCCGAGAATGTGGCGGAACTGGTTCTGGCACGGCTGGCGCATTGGCGAGCATTGCAGGCCGAACAGGGATTTGCTCCGGTGCGTGAAGCCTGGTTGGCGCGAGCGGCGCCGGTGGGGGCGCCGATGATTTTTACCGAGCGCAGCGCGGAATGCGTGCGCGGCAGCTTTGCAGGCCTGGCGGAGGATGGCAGCCTGAGACTGCGAACCGGGGGGCTGCTGCGGGAGTTCGCCGTCGGTGAGGTTTCTCTGCGAGCGGAGGATTAGGCGATGCTGTTGGTGGTGGATGCCGGAAACACCAACGTGGTCGTGGCCATCCACGACGGCCGCGAATGGCGCGGCCGGTGGCGCATCGCCACCGCACCTCAGCGCACCAGCGATGAATACGCGGTCTGGCTGATGACGCTGCTCGACCTGGTCGGGCTGAAGCGCAAGCAGGTCAGCACCGCGGTGATCGGCACCGTGGTGCCGGCGGCACTTTATCATTTGCGTCAGTTGTGTCGGGATTGGTTTCATGTGGAGCCTTTGGTGGCGCGATCCAATCTCGACTGGGGATTCGAAATCAAAGTCGACAGTCCCGACGAGGTGGGCGCTGACCGGCTGCTGAACACGCTGGCCGCTCAGCATCTCCATGGTGGGCCGTTGGTGGTGATCGATTTCGGCACTGCCACCACGTTCGATCTGGTGGAACGCGGCGGCGCCTATCTCGGCGGCATCATAGCCCCGGGCATCAACCTGTCGATCGAGGCGCTGCACCGTGCCGCGGCGCGGCTGCCGCGAATCGGCATCGGCCGGCCGCAATCGGTGATCGGGCGTGGCACCGTGGCGGCGATGCAGTCTGGCATATACTGGGGCTATATCGCCATGATCGAGGGGCTGGTCGCGCGGATCGAGGGCGAATATGGCGGAAAACTCAAGGTTATTGCCACCGGCGGTCTGGCGCCGCTGCTTGCCGGCGGCACGGCCGTAATCGGTAGCATCGATCCGGATTTAACCCTGGATGGGCTGCGCCTGTTGGCGGGGCGCAATCCCAGCCCCACATTGTCACCTGAGCGCGCACGGCTGACCGATATCGAGTAGACCTGCTACCGAGCAGATTAAGCCCTGCGCTGCATTTTGAAGGCATATTAATGGACGCGGTAACCGGCGACCTGGCGTTCCTGCCCCTGGGCGGGACCGGTGAGATCGGCATGAATCTCAATCTCTACCGCTGCGGCGGGAAATGGCTGGCGGTCGATTGCGGCATCGGCTTCGGCGGCGCGGAACTGCCGGAAGTCGATGTGATGATGCCCGACCCCGCCTTCCTGGCCGAGCGCAAGGACCGGCTGGTGGGGCTGGTGATCACCCACGCGCACGAAGATCACATCGGCGCCGTTGCCTGGCTGTGGCCGCAGCTGAAATGCCCGGTATACGCGACGCCGTTCGCGGCCTCGGTGCTGCGGCGCAAGCTGACCGAGGTCGGACTGCTGGCCCAGGTGAAGCTGCACGTGGTGCCGCCTGGCGGCACGTTCGAGTTGGCGCCGTTTCGCCTGCAGTTCATCCAGATGGCGCATTCCATTCCGGAGTCGCAGGCGCTGGTGATCCGCACGCCGGCCGGGATCGTGCTGCACACCGGCGATTTCAAGCTGGACCCCGAGCCTCTGGTGGGGCCACGCACCAATGAGGCGGCACTGGCCGCCTTGGGCGATGAGGGCGTGATGGCGATGGTTTGCGACAGCACCAACGCCATGGTTGAGGGACATTCGGGGTCGGAAGGCGACGTGCGCCGCAGCCTGTCGGCGCTGGTGAAGGGGTTACGCGGGCGGGTCGCGGTGACCTGCTTTGCCAGCAATGTTGCCAGGGTGGAATCGGTGGCGCTGGCTGCGAGAGATGCAGGGCGCAGCGTGGCCATGGTGGGACGCTCGCTGCGCAACCTCGACGCGGCGGCGCGGGAATGCGGTTATCTCAAGGGTATACCGTCGTTTCTTCGCGAAGATGATGCGAATGATGTGAACGACGACAATCTGCTGATCCTGGTCACCGGCAGCCAGGGCGAACCGCGCAGCGCTTTGGCAAGGATAGCCGACGACACGCATCCCCGCATCGAGTTGGGCGAGGGCGATACGGTCGTATTCAGCAGCCGGGTCATTCCCGGCAACGAGCGGGCGATCGGCGCGGTGCAGGATAATCTGGTGCGCCGTGGCGTTCGGCTGATGACGGCCGACGACCATATGATCCATGTCTCCGGCCATCCCGCGCGGGACGAACTGCGCAAGCTATATAAATTGGTGCGGCCGCGTCTGTCGGTGCCGGTGCATGGCGAGTGGCGGCATCTGTCGGCTCACGCAGCCCTGGCGCAAGAGGCGGGAATCACCCCGATCCTGCTGGAAGACGGTGACATCTTGAGTCTGGCCCCCGGACGGGCCGAGGTGGTGGACAGCGCTCCGGTCGGGCGATTGGTGCTGGACGGCGGGCGTTTGGTGCCGTTGCAGGGTGCGGTGATGGGTGCGCGGCGGCGGATGCTGTTCAACGGTGTGGCGATCGCATCGTTGGCGGTGGATGAAACCGGCAAGCTACGCGGCGAGCCGCGGCTCAGCGCGCCGGGGCTGCTCGACCCCGACGATCCCGAAACCGCAAGAGTCGCCACTGAACTGGCGCGGGTGATCGCCGAATTGCCGGTATCGCTGCGACGCGACGACTCGGCGTTGATCGAATCCGCCAAGACCGCTCTGCGCCGGTTGCTTGGACGGCGACTCCAGAAACGGCCGCTGGTGGATATCCACCTGTTGCGGGTGTGAGCCGGGACAATGAATCCATTTACCGCCGTCGCCCTGTTTTTCATGATTTGGTGGACGGTGCTGTTCGCGGTGCTGCCGATTGGCACCAAACCGGTGTCGCAGGCCGATGAGGCGACAGGGTGGCGGGGCGCGCCGGAACGGGCGCGTATGTGGCGCAAGGCGCTGATCACGACTGCGGTCAGCATCGTTGTCTGGGCGCTTTGCTACATCCTGATTACTGGTCCATGGCTCAGTTTTCGCCACGGTTGGCTAGCTTTGCCTGACCGCTAGGCGAAGCCGCCCAATCCTGCGTCATGCCGCCGAAAATTGAGGCGGCCACCGTCGGACGGGCCAAAATTCCGCTTGAATGGGTTCATTTTTTGCTGGACGGGGTGGAGAGGGTTGGCCAATCATCACGACGGAATGAGGAGTAGCTCCTCATTCCGTCGTGTGACTGGCGTTCCCTCCCTAAACTTGGCCCGCT
>CAIVDX010000128.1 GCA_903904805.1 uncultured Rhodospirillales bacterium | reverse complement strand
GTGAACACGCTGATCATCCATCGCGCCGACATGTTCGGCCTTGGCCAACTCTACCAGCTGCGCGGGCGCGTCGGGCGCGGCAAGCTGCGCGGCTACGCCTATCTCACCTGGCCGCAGACGCAGAGCCTGTCGGCGGCCGCGGAGAAGCGCCTGTCGGTGATGCAATCACTCGACAGCCTGGGTGCTGGCTTCACGCTGGCCAGCCACGATCTGGACATTCGCGGCGCGGGCAATCTGCTGGGCGACGAGCAGTCCGGCCATATCCGTGAGGTCGGCATCGAGCTGTATCAGCAAATGCTGGAGGACGCGGTGGCCGAGCAGCGCGCCCAGAAGGGCCGGGTCGCGCCGGCCGATCGCGACTGGACGCCGAACATCAATCTGGGCCTGCCCGTGCTGATCCCGGAAGACTATGTGCGCGACCTGCCGGTGCGTCTGGGCCTGTATCGGCGTATCGGCGGCCTGGCGGACGGCGCGGAGATCGAGGCGATCGCCGCCGAACTGGTCGACCGCTTCGGCAGCCTGCCGCCGGAGGTGGAGAACCTGCTTGTCGTGGTCGATCTCAAGCGCCTGTGTCGCGAGGCCGGGGTGGAACGGCTGGAGGCCGGCCCGAAGGGAATTGTTCTCGGCTTCCGCGGGAATGCGTTCCGCAATCCCGGTGGGCTGATCACCTGGCTCGGGCGGCATGGCGGCAGCATCCGTCTGCGGCCGGACCATAAATTGGCGATCTCCAAGGAAATGGCGGTGGCCGAGCGCGTGCGCACAGCGCGCGACGTGCTCTCCGATCTCAACCGCATCGCGGCACAAGCGAAAGCTGCCTGACGCATCGCGTTGCTTGACAGGACGCCAGGAGCCGACGAAATCCAGGGCGCAAAAGGAACACTCTGTTCGCAATGCGAACCGCGGCGCCTTGGGGGAACGTTTGAGCAGGTCCGGATCACACGATGCTTGATGTCTGGCTAAGCGGCGCCCAGAGCCTGCTGCATTTCCAGCAATTGCTGTTTCTGGGCATCGGCATGGCCGTCGGGCTGGTGTTTGGTGCTGTGCCTGGGCTCGGCGGAACGACCGCACTCGCACTGCTGCTGCCGCTGACCTACGGGCTTGATGCAATGTCCGCGCTCTCGCTCGCCGGCGGAGTGATGGGCGCGGTGCCGATGGGTGGGTCAATCACCGCGATTCTGCTGAACACGCCGGGTTCCGCACCAAATGCGGCGACCTGTTTGGACGGCTATCCGCTGGCCCAGCAGGGCAAAGCCGGTCTGGCCATCGGGGCCGCGGCGAGCGCGAATGCGATCGGTGGCCTGATCGGCACCATCAGCCTGTTGCTGGTGCTGCCGGTGTCGAAATCTCTCGTGCTGGCCTTTGGTCCGCCGGAATTTTTTCTGCTCGGCCTGCTCGGCCTGGTGATGGTGGCGACCACCACGCGCGGCACGCTGCTGCGCGCGCTGATGGTGGGCGGTCTCGGGCTGATGATCGCCAGCGTGGGCTATGATCAGGTGAACGGCGTGGTGCGCTACACGCTCGGCATCGAATATCTGTGGGACGGCGTGCATCTGGTGCCCGCCCTGATCGGGCTGTTCGCGATCGCCGAGATGATCAATCTCTGGGTAAAGGGCGGCTCCGTCGCCAAGCGCGACCGTGCTGCACCGGTCACCAAGATGACCGCCGGCATGATGGAAACCTTCAAACACTGGCC
This sequence comes from uncultured Rhodospirillales bacterium, assembly GCA_903904805.1. GTDB lineage: Bacteria > Pseudomonadota > Alphaproteobacteria > Acetobacterales > Acetobacteraceae > CAIVDX01. The sequence goes on along the minus strand of CAIVDX010000128.1, from coordinate 511 downwards.
AACCGTGTTGCGCGGCTCGATGATCGGCACGGTGATCGGTGCGATCCCAGGTGTGGGCGGCACGGTCGCTGCCTTCCTGTCCTATTCGCTCACCGTGCAGGTCTCGAAGGATCCGAAGAGCTTTGGCCAGGGCAACATCCAGGGCGTGATCGCACCCGAAGCGGCGATCAACGCGAAGGATGGCTCGGCGCTGATCCCCACCCTCGCCTTCGGCATTCCCGGCAGCGCGGAAATGGCGGTGTTCCTGGGCATATTGGTGTTGCATGGCATGCAGCCGGGCCCGCTGATCCTGACACAGAACCAGACCGAAATTTACGGACTGGTCTGGGCGTTGACGGCATCCTGCATCCTCGCCTCGCTTCTTGGATTGTTGGTTGTGCGGCCTCTGACATTGGTGACGCTGATCCCCGGCCGCGTGCTGGTGCCGATTGTTCTGTGCATCGCCCTTGTCGGCTCCTGGGCGGTGGACCAGGCAATCGAGAATGTGGTGGTGACGGTGGCGTTCGGCCTG
>CAIVDX010000127.1 GCA_903904805.1 uncultured Rhodospirillales bacterium | reverse complement strand
CCGGCTTGCCCAGCACCTCGCAGAACTTCGACCACAGCTTGGCCGTGCCGCCGGCAATGTTGATGCGTCCATCGGCAGTTTCATACACACCGCTCATCGCATCCAGCGCGTGGCCATTGCCAACCTGCGTCGCCACCTCACCCTTCATCAGATAGCGCGCCGCCTGGAAGTCCAGCATGAAGATCTGTGATTCCAGCAATGACGTATGCACCCAACGGCCCAGTCCAGTCCGGCTGCGCTCATACAATGCCATCATGATGGCCAGCGCCAGCAGATTGCCCGCGGTGAGATCGGCCACCGCGATCCCCACCCGCATCGGTCCCTCGCCGGGATTGCCGGTAATCGCCATCAGACCACCCATGCCCTGCGCCACCTGGTCGAATCCCGGCCGCTCCGCATAAGGACCCGTCTGGCCAAAGCCGCTGATGCTGCCATACACCAGCCGCGGATTGATCGCATGCAGATCGTCAAATGCGATCTTCAACCGCTTCTTGACACCCACACGCATGTTCTCGACCAGCACGTCCGCCTTCGCCACCAGGCGCAAAAATGCCTCACGCCCCTGCGCGCTTTTCAGATCCAGTTGAATGGTGCGCTTGTTGCGATGCAGATTCTGAAAATCCGGCGCATCGCGTGAGCCGCCGAACACATCGCCCTCACCCGGCGGCTCGATCCGAATGACATCCGCCCCCCAGTCCGACAAATGCCGCACACAGGTCGGCCCGGCGCGCACCAATGTCAGATCCAGCACCAGCAACCCCGCCAATGGCAGCGCGGTCTGGCCCTCTTGGCGCGGCAGGTCCGCCATGGTTTCCTCCATTCTCGTTGCCCGGACTATACCGGCCAACCGGACCGCGACAAGTGCGGCACAAGCGGGGACAGCGACGATGCCAAGATTTGATTTCCAGGGAACCTCCATTCACGCGGAGACCGCCGGTACAACCGGCACGCCGATCCTGTTCCTGCACGGCCTGGGCTGCGGCGCGCGCATGTGGCTGCACCAGATGAGCGCCTTCGCCGGCAGCAACCGCGTGATCGCGCTCGATTTCCCGGGCCACGGCCAATCCGCCCCACGCGGGGAGTGCTCGGAAGACATCTTCGCCGATCTCAGCATCCATGTTCTCGACCAGTTGAACATCGACCGCGCGGTGCTCGTCGGGCTCTCAATGGGCGGCGGCGTGGCGTTGGCCACCGTGCTGCGGCACCCCGATCGCGTCAGCGGCGTGCTGGCCGCCGACGCCGGCAGCGGCTCGGACGACGCCGACGGTGGCCGCGCAATGGCGCTCGGCATGGCCAAATTCGTCCGCGAGAACGGCATCGCCGCCTACGCTGAGACAATGGCGAACTCGCCCGGCATCGGCGCCTATGCACGCATGGGCGAGCGCCAGCGCGACCATATTCTCGGCATCCTCAATGATAACGATGCCGAGGGCATCGCCGCCGTCATCGAGGGCATCCAGGCCGTCCGCCCCACCATGCAGGCGCGCCCATTGCAGACCATCGCCGTGCCCACCACCATCCTGGTCGGCGAGAACGACCGTGTATGCATCAACGCCTCCAACCACGCCGCCGCGGTCATCCCCGGCGCCGAACTGGTGGTGCTGCCTGGCGTCGGTCACATGAGCGCGCTCGAGGCGCCCGCCGCCTTCAACACCGCGTTGCAGGATCTTCTCGCCCGCGTGGCATGACAGCACAGAAGCAGCCATGTAGCCTGCACCCAAAGCGCCCTGAAGCGGCGCGAAGGAGGAACCAATGAGCGACAGCGACACACACATTCCCGGCGGCAAGCTGGTGCTCGTCGAATTCGACGAAGGCATCGCCTGGGTCTCGATGAACCGCCCGGAAAAACGCAACGCGATGAACCCGGCCTTGAACAGCGAAATGCTCGCAGTGCTCGATGCATTGGAGGTCGATGACCGCTGCGGCGTGGTCGTGCTCACCGGCAGCGGCGACTCCTACTCAGCCGGAATGGATTTGAAGGAGTTTTTCCGCGAGTCTGACAGCCTGGCGCCGGAAGCCTGGCACCAGATCTCGCGCGTCGCACAAACCTGGCAGGTCACCCGCCTGCGGCACTACCCCAAGCCCACCATCGCCATGGTCAATGGCTGGTGCTTTGGCGGCGCTTTCAATTCACTGGTCGCCTGCGACCTCGCCATCGCCGCGGAGGAGGCCATCTTCGGATTGTCCGAAGTGAATTGGGGCATTATCCCCGCCGGCAACGTGCTGAAATCGGTGGCCGAGGTGATGACCACACGCGATGGCCTCTACTACACGCTGACCGGCGAAACGTTCGACGGCCGCAAGGCCGCTGACATGAAGCTGGTCAACATCGCCGTGCCAAAGGCCGAATTGCGTGAGCGCACGAGGGCATTGGCCAAAACATTGCTGTCCAAAAATCGCGCCGCCGTGCGCGCCGCGAAGCACGCATTCCGCCGCGTTGAAGCCCTCAGCTGGGACGATTCGGAAGACTATCTCGCCGCCAAGCTCGACCAGCTCCGCCTGACCGACCCCGAGGGCGGCCGCAACGAAGGCATGCGCCAATTCCTCGACGCGAAAACCTACCGTCCAGGCCTGGGTGGCTACCAACGCACCCATAAAGATAGCGACAAGGCATAGCACGATGAGCATGGAAGCACCGCTGGCCGGCATCACGGTCATCGAACTCGGCCAATATATCGCCGGCCCTTTCGCCGGTCAGCAGCTTGCCGATCTCGGCGCGCGCGTCATCAAGATCGAGCGGCCAGGCTCAGGCGATCCATTCCGCCAGTTCCTCGGCAAGGGCAACATCCCCGGCTACGCGCCGAATTTCGTTGCCTTCAACCGCAACAAGCAAAGCCTGGCGATCGATCTGCAGAACGCCGCGGGCTGTGAGGCATTCCTCCGTCTGGCGGAAAAGGCCGACGTGGTGGTGGAGAATTTCCGCGCCGGGGTGCTCGACCGTCTGGGCATCGGCTGGCAGGCGCTCAAGGCGCGCAATCCCCGGCTGATCTATTGCTCCATCTCAGGCTTTTCCGAAGACGGCCCCTACGCTGATCGTCCTGCCTTCGACACCGTAGGTCAGGCCCTGTCCGGCCTGCTGCATCTCTTCACCGACCCCTCCGATCCACGCATGCGCGGGCCAACCATCACCGACCAGATCACCGGTCTGCAAGCCTCCAACGCCATTTGCGCGGCCCTGCTCGCCCGCGCCACCAGCAACGAGGGCGCGCGCATCGATGTCAGCATGCTCGATTCCGCGATCACCTACATGCCAGACTCCTTCACCGCCTGGACTCAATCCGGCATCGACATGCAGCCCGAAACACGCTGCGCCTGGTCGCACTCCTTCGTGTTCATGTGCGCCGACGAGCGTATGATCGCCGTGCATGTCGGCGGCCCCGAGCGCTTCTGGCGCGGCATGATCGCCGCCACCGAGCATCTCGAGATTCTCGACGACCCCCGCTTCCCCAACCGCCCCGCCCGCATCGAGCGCTTCGACGAAGTGATCGACACGTTGCGCCCGGTGTTCCTCGAACGCCCGCGCGCCGAATGGGTCGCGCGCATGGCCGAACAGGATGTGCCCTGCGCTGAGATCCTCACCATTCCCGAAACAATGCAGGATCCCGAGGTTCTGCACAGCGGCATCTTCCGCAAGGCAACCCATCCGATCCATGGCGAGATGACCGTCCTCGGCCGCGCGGTGCGCATCAACGGCATGCGCGAACCCAACCCGACGCTGCCGCCACTGCTGGGCGAACAAAGCGCCGACATCTTGCGGGATCTCGGCTTTACCGAAGCTGACATCGCCGCCCTCACGCAAGCCGACTGACCAGGAGAACAACGATGGATTTGGGATTGAAGGGCCGTCGTGCCCTGATCACCGGCGGCTCACGCGGGCTGGGCTTCGCCAGCGCGAAATCCTTCATCGCCGAAGGCGCAGACGTCATCATCGCCGCGCAGGACCAGGTGCGCCTCGCCGAATCGGCCGCGAAACTCTCCGAACTTGCCGGCAAGCCGGTCGCCAGCATGGCGGTGGATTTCTCCGCCCCCAACGCCGCCGAACGCCTCGCGGACCTGCACGGTGATGTCGATATTCTCGTCAATTGCGCCGGCGGCATTCCGCGCGGCGACCTGCTCACCATCGACGAAGATCGCTGGCGCGCCACCTGGGACGCGAAGGTCTTCACCTACATCAAGCTGATGCAGGCGGTGTATCCAAAGATGAAGGCACGCGGCAAAGGCGTGATCGTCAACGTGATGGGCCTTGGCGGCGAAATGCCACAATGGACCTATGTCATCGGCGGTGCCGGCAATGCCGGCCTCATGGCCGCCACGCAAGGCATCGGCGGCCGCAGCGTGGACGACAATATCCGCGTGCTCGGCGTCAATCCCGGCCCGATCGGGACCGACCGCATGCTCGACCTGCAACGCCAACGCGCCGCCCGGGAGGCAGCGGCGGGAATCAATACACCTCCCGATCAAAACAAGGATCTGCCATTTGGCCGCCCCGGCAAGCCCGAGGAAGTCGGCGATGTGATCGTCTTCCTCGCATCAGACCGCGCCGGCTATATCAGCGGCACCATCGTCACCATTGACGGCGGCATGCACCATCGCCACTGCGTGATTTGAATGGGCGAAAGCGGCGCGTTTATTTCCAAAGAATCCTGGACGCGTCGAGCTTTCCCGTCACCAACTTCTGCCCCTCCATGATCGCGATCCACTGGGCAAGACCTGCCTGCGGAATGCCCACCGCCAGGTCGGGCAAGGTTGCATGCGCCAACACCTCTGCCGGCAGCTTGAGATATTTCAACGTGTCCGCTTGCGCCTGCTTCGGATTTTGCGCCAACGAGGCGATCGCCTCGCCCATGGCCAAGCGAAATCCTTCAACCTCGGCCCGATGCGCCTCCGCCCAGCCACGCTCGGCGGCATAGACAGCCACCGGCATCCCCTTCGGAAAATCCCGCACGAACCCGTCTTCCGACGTTCCCACATCGGCCGACACCATCCGCCCAACGAACGGCTCAACGGAAATCACCGCATCCACGGTTCCCTGACGCAGCACATCGCTCATCTGCGGAAACGGCACCTCTACGAAGGTCACGAGCTGCGGATCAGTGCCATGATTTTTCAACCATTGCACGAACAGTACATGCAAAAACGCCCCAACGGTGTTCACCGCCACCCTGTGCCCGGCGAAATCCTTCGCTTCGCGCAGCCCGGCGCCCTTGCGCACCACCATGGCGAACTCGGCGGCCTCGGCCGACATCAGGTTGGCGCCGCCAATGATCACCAGATCAAGCCCGCTATCGATCGCCTGCAGCACCTGCGGCACGGTGGGATTGCCGATCTGCAGTGATTTCGCCACCACACCGGAAACCTGAATCGCCCCGCTCCCGCCGGTCAAGGTCGCATCAATCCCATGTCGCGCGAACATCCCCTGCTCCTTCGCAATGAAGGCGGGCATCACATCCATCGTCGGCTGAAATCCGATGGTGATCGGCGTCTCCGCCACTGCCGGGAATGTCGCGAGAAGCAGCGCGACCAACGTGGTGACAAATGGCCGCATGAAGCTGGGGTTCATGGTGTCCTCCAGAATTTTTTCGCACCCATTCTTGTCGTGGGTTGCACCTGGCAGAATGACGACCGCCAAGGGAACTGTCCAGTGCCACAAATGGAATCGGCGCACCGCCATCAGCGGCGCGCCGCACCCATGGCCTGACAGCCTGCTATTCGGAGCGCTTGTAGGCGCCCAGCCCCGGGCGGAAGGTCTTGTCGTCCAGGAACTGCTTCATCCCCTGCTGGCCACCCTGCTCGGGATCGCGCACCACATTCTGGTCCGACTTCGCAGCGAGATAATCATAGGCCGCATCCCAGCCCATATCGCGGCAATGATGATACGCCACCTTCGCCGAGCGCAGCACCACCGGATTGCGTTCGATCAAGGTGCGCGCAAGCACTTTCGTGCGCTCAAGCAACTGGTCCGTTGGCACCGCGATGTTCACCAGGCCGATCTGCTCCGCGCGCCGACCATCGAAGGTCTCACCGGTCATGATGTAATACAGGGCTGCGCGCTGGGAGAGCGCCATCGCGACCGATTTCGTGACGATCCCGGCCGGGATGATGCCCCAATTGATCTCAGACAGACCAAACTTCGCAGCCTCGTCAGCCACCGCAAGATCGCAGCCCAGCAGCACCTGGAAGGCGCCACCGAAACACCACCCATTCACCATGGCGATGGTCGGCTTCGGATAGAACATCAACCGCTTCCACTGCCAGGCCGCATTGGCACGATGCAGCCGCTCGCGCATCATCGGATGGCCGGAATCCGGCTCACGGAAATATTCTTTCAGATCCTGCCCGGCGGAAAACGCTTCGCCCGATCCGGTGATGACGATGGCCTTCGCCCGATCATCCAGTTCGAGCGCGTCAAGCGCCTCATTCATTTCGAACACAATACCCGGATTGATCGCATTGCGCTTGGTCGGCCGGTTCATCCTGAGCCAGGCGATGCCCTCGTCATCGATGCTGACGACAACATCTTTCTGCTCCAACCCATCGATCAGCGTGGTGGTGTCAGCCGGCGGCTGCATCTTCGGATGATTGCTTGGCATTCAGGCCTCCCTTTATCAGGCTACCTTAGATGGACTGGTCAAACCGAGTCAATCGGCCGCGGCGGCAAGACCGTCCGTCGTGGACTCCTCACGCAGGCTCGCAAGAATTTTGCCGAGCATTTCGCGCAGCAGGGCATCCTCGCCGGGGCTCAGCGCGGCGAAAAAGCCCTCCTCCAACGCATCCACATCCTTCTCGCAGGCCAGCAACACCGCCTTGCCCTCCCGGGTCAGGCTGACCCGCAGGATGCGCCGACGCTCGGGATCCTCATGGCGGATGATGAGCGACTTGCCTTCCAGCGCAGCGATGATTTCATTCATCGATTGCGCGGAAATGCGTGCCCGCCGGGCCAACTGCGCCGACGATGGCGGTTCGCCGCGCCGGTTCGACAGACTCAGCACCATATATTGCGTCGGCGTCAGCCCACGCCGGCGCATCGCCTCGTCCAGCCGCTGATAGATCACGTGCTGCAACTGCTTGATGATGTAGAAGCGGCGTGGCGAGGCAGGCATCGGCAAGGAAATCCCGGATTTAGCCAACCCCTTGACCGGAATGGGCAGGCCTGAATATCATGCCGCCTTATAAAGAATAAGTCGAGGGTGGATACGTTCCTGGCAATAGGCATCATCGCCCCTTGCCATCTCCCGGTTCCCCATCGGCCACATGCGCCCGCTCCGGTCGCATGGCGAGGAAGGTGCGATCATGGATTTCGGCTTCACAGAAGAACAGAGAATGCTGCGCGACAGCGTGCGCACCCTGATGCAGCGCCACGCGCCGCCGGACTATGTGCGCAAGCTCGACGCCGAACGCACCTACCCCGAAGATCTATACGCCAAATGGGTTGAGGCCGGATTGCTCGCGTTGCCATTCCCCGAGGAATATGGCGGCATCGGCGGCAGCCTGATCGACATCGTGATCGTCGCGGAAGAAATCGCCCGCACCAGCGCCGATCTGGTCATGGCCTATTCCGGCAACGTGTTCTGTGGCCTCAACATGATGCGCAAAGCCACCGAGGAGCAGCGCGCCTATTGGCT
>CAIVDX010000126.1 GCA_903904805.1 uncultured Rhodospirillales bacterium | reverse complement strand
CGGGCCAGCATTTCCAGCGTGTGCGGCGCGCAGGGGGCCGCACCGAGGGCGGAGTTGCGGATCAGCTTCTCATAGATCCGGCGTTCCTCGGTCACCCGCAGGCAATAGGGCACCTTCACCACATGCACGCGGTCGAGAAAGGCCTCGTTGGTGCGGTTGTTGCGGAAGCTCTGCCATTCGGCCTCGTTGGAGTGGGCAAGGATGATGCCGGTGAAGGGGATGGCGCCGATATTCTCGGTGCCGGTGTAGTTGCCCTCCTGGGTGGCGGTGAGCAGCGGGTGCAGCATCTTTATCGGCGCCTTGAACATTTCGACGAACTCGAGAATGCCCTGGTTGGCGCGGTTCAGCCCGCCGGAGAAGCCGTAGGCATCGGGGTCGGACTGGCTGAAATGCTCGAGTTGGCGAATATCCACCTTGCCGATCAGGGCGGAGACATCCTGGTTGTTGTCGTCGCCGGGTTCGGTCTTGGCGATGGCGATCTGGCGGCGGCGCGAGGGGTAGAGCTTGATGACGGTGAAGCGCTGGATGTCGCCATCGAACTCATCGAGGCGCTTGAGCGCCCAGGGGCTGGGGATGCCGGTGAGGTAGCGGCGGGGGATGCCGTATTGGCGTTCCAGCGCGTCGGACACCTGCTCGGGGTCGAACAGGCCGAGGGGAGATTCGAAGACCGGGCTGATCACATTGCCGGCCTTCAGCACATAGATCGGCTGGTCTTCCATGAGCGCCTTCAGGCGCTCGGCGAGGGAGGATTTGCCGCCGCCGACGGGGCCGAGCAGGTAGAGGATCTGCTTGCGCTCCTCCAGCCCCTGGGCTGCGTGGCGGAAGAAGCCGACGATGCGCTCGATCACCTCTTCCATGCCGTGGAACTCGGCGAAGGCGGGGTACAGCCGCACGGTGCGATTCATGAAGATCCGGCCGAGGCGCGGGTCTTTCGAGGTGTCGATGGTTTCCGCTACACCGATGGCGCGCAGCATGCGTTCGGCGGGGCTGGCATAGGCCGATGGGTCGTCGCGGCAGAGTTCGAGGAATTCCGACAATTCCATCTCGGTTTCGCGCCGCCGCTCGCGGAGCGCGTTGTCCAGAGAAAAGACATTGTCGGTCTGCTGCATGAACATCCCTTTCGGCATCAGGGGCGACGCTGGCTGGCGGGCGCCCCGGTCGGTTGATTGGACAGGCTGTCGCTTAGCGAGGCACGCGGTGGTCTGGTCTCCAACTGGCTTGGTCAATCGTGCGATGGTTGGCCGGGGCGATGCACGACCCGGGCCATGTGAGAGGTGGCGTCGGCGGCCCACCTGTCCAGATGCGTGCGGACAGGTCAGCGCGGCTGGCGGTTGGTGCGGGCCGGAGAGGACTCGGGTCGCGGCGGGGCATCCTGGCAGCCTATACCGACCAGCCTCTCTGCCGCACGCGAAAAGCGGCTGAAGATTGTGGTACATGCGGCCGATGCGGTTTGCACCGTCTGTCACCATGGGTTAGGGGACGATGGAAGCCGGGGGTTTAGACCCGGCAATTGCTGCGTTTACGGGGAGTGAGCAGATGCAGATTGGTTGGATCGGGCTTGGCCGCATGGGCTACGCGATGGCGGAGCGGGTTCTCAAGGCGGGGCACCCCGTCAAGATGTGGAACCGCACCCGTGCGAAGGCCGCGCCGCTGGAGGCGTTCGGCGGCCAGCTGGTCGATCACCCGCATGAGCTGGCCGGCGTGGATGTGCTGTTCATGATGTTGGCAACCGGCAAGGATCTTGAGCAGGTGGTGTTCGGGCCCGGCGGCGTGTTGAGCGCGGGCGGCAAGCCGAAGCTGATCGTTGATTGCTCCTCGATCGGCATGGATGAGAGCGTGGAGGTGCGCGAGAAGCTCACCGAGCATGGCATCGAACTGCTGGCGGCCCCGGTGAGCGGCAACGGCAATTGCGTGCGCGCGGGCAAGCTGTCGTCGGTGGTGTCCGGGCCGCGGGCTGCCTATGACCTGGTCGAGACGATCATCGCCGCCTATGCGCCCAAGGGCGTGACCTATGTGGGCGAGGGTGAACTCGCCCGCATCTGCAAGATCGCCCATAATGTGATGCTGGGCGTGGTGATCGAGAACCTTATCGAAATCACGCTGTTGGCGCAGAAGGCGGGCGTGCCGCGCCATGCGTTTTTGGCGTTCATGAACAATTCGGTGATGGGCTCGCTGTTCACCAAATACAAATCCAACGCGCTGGTGAATCTGGACTGGACGCCGACCTTCACCCCGGAGTTGCTGCGCAAGGACATGGAGCTCGGTTTGGCTGCCGGGCGCGCGCTGGGCGTGGCATTACCGGTGACCGCGGCGACCAAGGAGGTGATCCAGCAGCATATCGGCACCGCCGCCACGTTGGCCGACCCCGACGCCTATCTCGCTGCCGATTTCGCGCGCATGCTGGAGACGATGGCGATTTCCTCAGGCCTGCGCGTGGCGGCCGAAGGGGTTCCGGTGCCGACCGGTTTCGAGGACTGACACGCCATCATCGCAACGCCATCGGGGGAGAGACACCATGCCGCCAAACCAGCCATTCGAGGTCGGGCCGTCGCTGACCCGCAACATCGTCCCCAATGGTCGGGCGCATGTGGACCCGGATTGGAACTGGAAGCGGCCGCTGCAGTCTCCGGGGCATATGTCGGTGGATTTCGAGGGGCGGGTGGATTTCCGCCGGCTCACCGCGTACCGGATGGCGCGCACGCGGCAGGCGCTGAAGAATTCGGGGCTGGGCGCGCTGCTGTGCTTCGATGTGAACAATATCCGCTACATCACCTCGACCAAGATCGGCGAGTGGGAGCGCGACAAGATCAGTCGCTTCACGCTGCTGGCCGGGGACGGCGAGCCGATCCTGTGGGATTTCGGCTCGGCGGCGGTGCATCATCGGCAGAATTGCGACTGGCTGCTGCCGGAGAATTGCCGGGCGGGGATGCTGGGTCTGCGCGGCACGGTGCCGCCCTCGGTGGGGCTGATGAAGGCGCATGCGGAGGAGATCAAGTCGCTGCTTGATGCCGCCGGCGTTGGCGACATGCCGGTGGGAATCGATCTGATCGAGCCGGCGATGTGGTTCGCGCTGGAGAAGGCCGGGGTGAAGCTGGTCGATGGCCAGCAGGTGATGCTGGATGCGCGCGAGATCAAGAACATCGACGAGATCACGCTGCTCAACCAGGCGGCGGCGATGGTGGACGCAGTCTATCACATGATCTGGGAGGATCTGAAGCCAGGTGTGCGGGAGAACGACATCGTCGCGCGCGCCAACAAGATGCTCTACGAGATGGGCAGCGACGATGTGGAGGCGATCAACGCGATCTCCGGTGAGCGCTGCAATCCGCATCCGCATAATTTCACCGATCGGCTGATCCGGCCGGGGGATCAGGCGTTCTTCGATATCCTGCAAAGCTATATGGGATATCGCACCTGCTATTACCGCACCTTCAATGTGGGCCGCGCGACGCCCTCGCAGAACGACGCCTATATTCGCTGCCGTGAATGGCTGGATCATGCGATTTCGCTGATCCGCCCTGGGCAGAGCACGGATGTGATCGCCAGCGTGTGGCCGAAGGCCGAGGAGTTTGGCTTTCCGTCGGAGATGGCGGCGTTCGGGTTGCAGTTCGGGCACGGGTTGGGGCTCGCGCTGCATGAGCGGCCGATCATCAGCCGGGTCATCTCCATGACGCACCCGACCGAGATCAAGGAGGGCATGGTGTTCGCGCTCGAAACCTATTGCCCGGCGACCGACGGCTTCTCTGCCGCCCGCATCGAGGAGGAGGTGGTTGTCACCGATACCGGCTGCAAGGTGATTTCGCTGTTCCCGGCTGAGCAATTGCCGATCGCCAACCGTTACTAGCCCCCTACGGAGATCACAATGGCGAAGAAGCCACGCGCGGCGGCCCCGCTCGCGAATGACGATATTGGCGAGGCGACGCGGCTGGCGCTGTATCGCTCGCAGCAGGTTCTGCGCATCGCCGAGCAGCGGGCCTATGATCTGTTTCTGCGGAACCTGGTGAAGGGCACCAGCCATTTGTCGTTGGGGCAGGAGGCGGTGGCCGCCGGCTTCGCGTTGGCGATGAAGAAGGGCGATCTCAGCTTCTGCACCTATCGCGGCCATGCGCACACGCTGGCGCGCGGCGTGCCGGTCGAGAAGGTGCTGGGCGAGCTGATGCAGCGCGACAATGGGCTGATGCGCGGCAAAGGTGGCTCCATGCATCTTACCTCGGTCGATCATGGGGTGATGGGGTCATACGCGATCATCGGTGCGCATCTGCCGATCGCCTGTGGCTCGGCGTGGCGGGCGCAGTATCGCGGCGACAAGGATGTGTCGGTTTGCTTCTTCGGCGATGGCACGACGAATATTGGCGCCTTCCATGAGGCGTTGAACTTCGCCGCGATCTGGAAGCT
>CAIVDX010000125.1 GCA_903904805.1 uncultured Rhodospirillales bacterium | reverse complement strand
GGATGTCGTCGCAGTCGGTGAGACGAATCATGGCAGCCGCAATGCCGGCCCGCTCATTCAGGCCAGTCTGCTGACGCAACAGACCCGCGAGCGCTTTACCCTCCGTCGTTCGCCTGCCGGCAAGAAACGCTGCGAACGTATCTTCAGCATGAAGATCCGCCACGTCGGAAGCGATGGATGTTGCATGCAAACGTTCAGCCCACGCCCGGATCATAGTTCTATAGCCCCAGGGCTAATGGACGAACCCTTTGTGTCTTCCGTGACGACGCGCCATCGATCCGCTCCAATGATGAAAGGAGCGGAAATTATCCACGGCACGCCCCCCAGGTCCAGTGCCACAGTGAACACGACCATCGACCCCGGTTGTGCGGTAAAGTCTCGCGAGTGAGTCGATGAACCCAGCACCTCGAGGGGATAGCTTGCGCGACATCCCTCCACCGTCCAATAGCGTAGTGTGACGCCGGGCAGGTCGGCAATTGCGAGGTTCAATTGCTTGCCTATTGCAGATCGCGAAAGCTTGCTGACGGTGTCCTGCCACCATGCTTCGCATCGGGCTATATCAGGCGCCGCAATCGCGGCGCGCGCAAAGCAGTGAGTACGCCTCACCCAGCTTCCCTTTACCGCAAGCGAAACAGTGACGGCGAAGTATGAGCCCAGAGTCTTAGAGCCGGGATTGCGCATGAACGCGCTTCCGTCGAGGAGGTCTGGCGCAACGGCCAGGTAGACTTCCTCGGCTCCGGCAGCGCGGAGTTCCTGTTCGATCGCGCCCAGCAACTCGCCAGAGTGATGGATGTCAGTACGGTCGCGTGTGAGGGCGCTCCAGGCGAGGCGGTCGGCTTGAGCGATGAGTGCCGTTTCGTAGGAATCGATAGGACGGCGAACTGATGAGAAGACATCTGTGGCGTCGGTGTATTCCAGCCGCGGCGCTGCCGCCGTGAGGTCCTGAGAGATGCCCAGAGGCAGCATGTCATACTCCACCACGCCAACCCGGTGGATTTTGCCGCCGGCGCGAAGCCTCTCCCCGACCACCACGCCGGGCTTGGGTGTGTTCACAATTTCGCTGAGGGGGTTGGTTGAACGGATCCAGTTGGAGACTCGTTTGGACAAGGCGGTTGCAAACACCGGCGCTCCCTGGCTTGGCAGCAAGAGCAGTGCGTCGGACCAGTATGGGGTGAATGCAGTCACATATGTAACCGCCGCGGGACGCACAATATTTGTGTAGAGAATCAGCGCATCAAATCCTGCTTCGCGCATTGCGGCTCGCAGCCGAGCCATACGTTGCTCGAGGCACGATTCGGGAAGGTCTTCAGGGTCCCATCGCATCAATCCGTGCCGCATAAACCTGCTCCCGTTCCCGCTATGCAGGAACACTGAATAATTCGCGAGGTGTGTTACACAACACTTCGCAGCCCGATTTGGTCACTTCAACTGTGTCGCCCAGGACCATATAGCCGACGTCAGGATTGTAGGTGTTGGGGTGGACGATGAGGGTCATTCCGGTTTCGATTGTCGTAGGCACATCTTCGAGGATGTGCGGCTTGGAATCGGGAAACAGGCCGAGACCATGCCCTCGAACGCGGGTGTACTCGCTGGTTACGTAGATGCCAAGATCGTGCCGCCGGAATATATCGTTTTCGGCGCGAGCAATGTCCCCCGCAGTGGCTCCAGGCCGCACCGCGGCGATACCGGCCAGCATGGCGTCCAGATAAATTCCGAAGACCCTGCGCTGAGTGTCGCTTGGCTCGCCAACGACCAGGGTCCGGCAAATCTGCGCGTAATAACCGTCCACGCACGGCGTCAGTTCGGTAATCACCAAGTCCCCGGCTTTAACTCGTTTACCGCTTGGAGGCGCCATGCCACGTACCTCCGGGCCACCGACGCCGATAATCATGAAATTATCTTCAACGCCGGATTCACGATAGAAACGCTCCACCTCGGCCACGATTTCATAGTCCATGCGGCCGGCGCGAACGGCACTCCGGAAGACCGCGTAGCCGGAGTCCGCAAGTGCCGCGGCGCGTCGTATGGCGGCGATCTCGAGCGGTAGTTTCAACATCAACAGTCGATCAAGCAGGGCGGTGTGATCGACGAGCGCACCATTGTGTAAGACAAGGCGGCGTGGCAAAAGGCGGAACGGCGCTGCTCCGATCGATTGTTTGCCATATCGATCCAGCGTGGCTTCCGCACCGCCGAGAAGGTCGGGTGCATACGTGATGTGAACGCCAGTCATCTCGCCACTGGCAATCTGAACATCCACGAGACTGTCCATGAAGACGGAAACCGCACCATCTTTCCACATCACGGCGATGCCCTGACCTTCAAGCGTG
>CAIVDX010000124.1 GCA_903904805.1 uncultured Rhodospirillales bacterium | reverse complement strand
TGCATCAGCACGATCGCGCAGGCCGAAATGCCGGCAGCGCGGGCCTCACGCAGCGCCGCGATCGCGCCCGCCTCATCGAGCGGCTCGATCGCGGTGCCATCCACATCCACCCGCCCGCCAATCTCCGCCACCCGCTCATACAGCATCGTCGGCAGCGTGATCTTCAGATCGAACAGCCGCGGCCGCGCCTGGTTGCCGATGCGCAGCGCATCCGCGAAGCCCTTGTTCACCAGCAGCAGCGTCCGCTCGCCCTTGCGCTCCAGCAGCGCGTTGGTGGCCACCGTGGTGCCCATCTTCACCGCATCCACCAGCCCCGGCGGGATCGGCGCGTCGGCGGCCAGACCCAGCACCTGGCGAATGCCCGCGATCGCCGCATCGCGATACCGCCCGGGATTCTCGCTGAGCAGCTTGTGCGCGGTGATCGCCCCATCCGGCGCACGCGCGATCAAATCCGTGAACGTGCCACCGCGATCAACCCAGAACTGCCAGCCAGCCACCGTCGTTGTGCCCCTCTATGTTTCCGTGCCGCTCCAGCACTGTGCAGGTGCAACATGCTTGCGGGGGCGCTCTGCTGCAACCCGGCTTCCAATCCTCGCAAAAAACGGCATGTTGGCTGTCTCATATCGCCCGGAGCCCCGCATGCCCAGCCTCGATCGCCGCCACATGGAAACCGATATTCTGGTGATCGGCGCCGGCGGTGCTGGCATGATGGCCGCCCTCGCCGCCGCCGAAAAAGGTGCGAAGGTCCTGCTCGTCGATCGCGCCCTCATCGGCCGCGGCGGCGCCACCGTGATGGCGCAGATGACCGTCGCCGTCGCGCTGGGCTCCGAGCTGCCCGACAGCATCGCCGCCCATTTCAACGACACGCTGAAAGCCGGCCGCGGCCTCTGCGACCCCCGCCTCGCCGACATCGTCACCAAGGACGGGCCTGACGCGATCCGCCAGCTCGATGCCTGGAATGTCGGCTGGGCCCGCCACGAGGACGGCCGCATCAAGCAGGCCCACGCCCCCGGCCACGACAAGGCCCGCTGCGTCTATGTCGACTTCCTCAACACCGGCCCCGCCGTCTCCAAAACCCTGCGCGCCCAGCTGCAGCGCCATGAGAGCCTGATCACCCGCGCCGGCGACCTCTTCATCACCGACCTCGTGGTGCAGGACAATGTCGCCCAGGGCGCCGTCGGTTTCGCCCTGTCCGACGGCCGCCCGATCTCCATCGCCGCCAAGGCCACCATCATCGCCACCGGCGGCCTCACCCGCATGTATCGCCGCAACTCGGCCTCGCTGAACATGTCCGGTGACGGCTACGCCCTCGCGCTCCGCGCCGGCGCCAAGCTCATCGACATGGAATTCGTCCAGTTCTTCCCGATCGGCCATCTCGCCCCGCGCATGATCGGCATGGACCCGATCATGTGGGACCCGTTCCGCTACAAGCTCGGCGGCGTGCTGCTGAACAATGAGGGCCGCCAGTTCCTCGCTGACTATGGCGAAAAGGAAGGCGGCGGCTACGTCACCACCCGCGACCAGGCCACCTACGCCATCCTGAAAGAGGTCGCCGCCGGCCGCGGCAGCCCCGCCGGCGGTGCCTGGCTCAGCTTCCGCCACGTCCCCGAGGCCGATCTGCGCGCCGCCTTCGGTCCGGTGATCGAACATCTCGCCAAGAACGGCATCGACCTCACCAAGCAGGACATCGAGGTCGCCCCGATCGCCCACTACCACATGGGCGGCGTCCAGGTGGCCCCCAGCCTGGAGACCGCGATCACCGACCTGTTCGCCGCCGGCGAAGCCATCGGCGGCTCCAACGGCGCCAACCGCCTCTCCGGCAACGCCATCACCGAGGCCCTGGTCTTCGGCGAACGCACCGGCGCGCTGGCCGCCGAGCGCGCCGCCAACAAGCAGCTCGCCTGGTCGCACGAAGCCGCCGCCGCAGCACTTGCCCTCACCGAAGCCACCGGCCCCGCCCGGCCCGACATCGCCGCCATGATCGTCGAACTCCAGGCCCTGATGGCTGACAAGGTCGGCCCCTTCCGCACCGAAGCCGGCCTCGGCGAGGCGCTCGCCTCCATCCGCGGCATGGCCGCCGACCTCGGCGACGCCCCACCCGGCACCCCCGGCCCCGACGACATGTCCCGCATCGACTGGTTCGACCTGCGCACCATGCTCCTCGTCGCCGAAACCGTCGCCACAGCCGCGCTGGCCCGCACCGAAAGCCGCGGCGCCCACCAGCGCGAGGATTTCCCCGGCCTGCTCGAGGCCTGGACGCTGAACCAGATCGTCTCACTGCAGGACGGCGAACTCACCCTCACCAAAGCCCCCGTGCCCACGCTGGAGACCGCCGCATGAGCGCCCCGATCGCCACCCTCATCGTCCAGCGCGCCAGCCTCGGCGAAACCCCGCATTTCGACCGCTTCGACGTCCCCTTCGAACCCGGCCAATCGGTGCTGGACGGCATCCGCTACGTCCGCGCCCATTTCGACCCCACCGTCTCGATCCGCTATTCCTGCATCAACGCCAACGCCTGCAAGGAATGCATGATCCTGGTGAACAAAAAGGTCGTCTATGCCTGCACCCGCCGGCTTGAGCCTGGCGAAATGACGCTCCAGCCCCTGCCCAACAAAACCCTGGTGCGCGACCTCGTCACCGAAATCGCCCCGCCGGACGAACGGATCGGCTAAACCGCCGGCAACACACGCTGCAACGAGCGCGGCGGCCGCAGCCCCTCCGGCGTCACCACCGCCGTGTCGCGGAAGCACGTCGCCTCGACGAACCAGGATTCCTGCGCCGGCAGCCCCCACGGCGTGGAAATCGTCACATCGTCCGGATGCCACCGCACCGGCGCGATCTCGCTGTCCATGATCTGATAATGCGTGTTGAACAGCTCCACCCGATGCCCGTCGGGATCGCGCATGTAGCTATACAGCGCATGCCCCGGCCCATGCCGACCGGGGCCCCGCTCCACCGCCGCGCCATACCCCATCTCGCCGGCCACATCGCAGGCATGGATCATCGTCGCCGTGTCCGGCGTCACATAGGCGAAATGATGCAGCCGCGGCCCCGGCCCGCGGAAAAACACGATGTCATGCGGATTGCCCTTGCGCTGCAGAAACACCCCGCCCGGCGCGGCCTCGGCATCGGGCGCGATATATTCGGTCAGCCGAAACCCCATCTCCATGTAGAACGCCGCCGCCGCCGCCACATCCGGCACCAGCACCTGCACATGATCCAGCCGCTGCGCCACCCCGCCGCGATGCCGGCTGAAACGCGTGATCATCCGCGGCTCCACCTCCATGGTCGCGCAGATCTGCAGCCGCACGCCGAACGGATCGGTCACATCCAGCGTCCGCCCCTGATGCGCCGCCTCCACCCACCGCACATCGCAGCCCCGCGCCGCCAGCCAATCATGCGCCGCGCCCAGATCCTCCTCCGACCACACGCGAAACCCGATCCGCTCGCACACCGGCCCATGCAGACTCGCCCGCAGCACCAGCGAGTGATGACACGCCTCCTCCACCCCGCGCAGATACAGCGCGTCGCGGCTCTGCCCGCTCACCACCAGCCCCACCACCTCGGTGTAGAACCGCGCGGCCGCGTCCAGATCGCGCACCGTCAGCACCACATGGCTCATCCGGGTGATCGCCACCGGCGCGCGCGCCGTGCTGTTGATGAGCGCCATGGCCCTCTCCTCCCGCCGGTTCTCAACCCCGCCAGGATGGCGGGCCGTCAGCCGAGCGGCTTCTCGGCGACAACGCAGCTGTTCAAAAACGCCTGCACCCGGTCCGGCGACGCCAGCTCCGGCGCCACCAGGTCCACCGGATACTGATAGCCGGTGCCGATGATGCGCAACCCACCCTCCTCGGCGAACAGCATCTCCAGCGCGTCGATCGAATAGCGCCAGTAATCATTCGGATAGCCATGCAGCGGAAAGCTGAAATGCGTCTGGATCAGCACCTGCCCGCCAGGCTTCAGCACCTTGCCGATCTCGGCGGCCGCCAGCCATGGCCGCTTCACATGCTCGAACACCGAACAGCCAATCACCGCATCGATGCTGCCCGGCTCGAAATAGTCCGACAGCGCCTGCACATCGGCGATCATGTCCACATCCACCCCGGCCTCGAAATCGGTGGCGAAAAATGTCGCATCCGCCGCCGCCCAGTCGCGATGCACCGTCGAGGCACCATCGGAGGTTCGCTTGGTCCCCAGCTCGATCACCCGCGCATCCCGCACCGTGTGCAGGTGATTGACGAACCCCATCAGCAGCACATTCACCGGATGATCCGCCGCACTCTGGTCCGGCCGCTGCGGCTTGCGAAAACGATTCTTCAAACGATCAAATGCCATGCCGGAAATCCTTGCCCCGGGCGAAGCGCCGGGTCGTTGCGCGAGGCCCGCCTATAGCATGCGCGCCAGCCGCTTGGCATCCCGACCGCACAGCGCCACACTTCCCCCAACAGAGGGGACACCATCCATGAACGACGCGGTCAGCCTGCCGCCCGCCGGCCACAACAACCCGCCACCCGCGATCGTCCCCAAAGCGCGCGGCGGCACCGGCGTCGAAGGCCTCTCCCCGCTCGAACTTGCCTACCCCACCATCGAAGACCTCCGCCGCCGCGCCCAGCAACGCGCCCCCAAATTCGCCTACGACTTCGTCTCCTCCGGCTGCGGCGAGAACCAGGCCGTCGCCCGCAACCGCGCCGCCTTCGACGCCGTGGAAATCCTCCCCCGCTACGGCCGCGGCGCGCTCGCGGTCGACACCTCCGTCGAGCTCTTCGGCCGCCGCTACGCCGCCCCGGTCGGCATCGCGCCGATGGGCCTCGGCGGCCTGCTCTGGCCGAAAATGGAGGAACATCTCGCCCGCGCCGCCCAGGCCGCCAACATCCCCTACGTGCTCGCCACCCCCGCCTCGGCCAGCATCGAACGCATCGCCGAACTCGCCCCCGATGTCTTCTGGTTCCAAAGCTACGGCCAGCCCGCCAACGACTACAAAGTCACCTTCGACCTGCTCCGCCGCGCCGCCGCCGCCGGTGCCCGCGCCCTGCTCGTCACCATCGACACGCCGGTCCGCGCCAAACGCCCGCAGGACGCTCGCAACCGCCTCGCCGTCCCCTTCCGCCCCCGCCTGGGCACCATGATCGACATCGCCCTGCACCCCGCCTGGGCACTCGAAACACTGCGCGCCGGCACCCCACGCTGCGAAAACTTCCTCGCCTATATGGACGGCACTCCCTCCGCCGACGACGTCGCCAAATTCGTCGCCACCCAAACCCGCGGCGGCTACGAGTGGGCCACCATCCAACGCCTGCGCGACGCCTGGCCCAACGCGCTGGTCATCAAAGGCGTGCTGCACCCGAAAGACGCCGAACTCGCCAAATCCATCGGCGCGGACGGCATCGTCGTCTCCAACCATGGCGGCCGCACCTTCGACGGCGCCCCCGCCGCGATCGACCTGCTGCCCACCATCAAACAGGTCGCCGGCGACATGACCATCCTGCTCGACAGCGGCCCCCGCTCCGGCCTCGACATCGCCCGCGCCATCGCCGTCGGCGCCCACGCCACCATCACCGGCCGCCCCTTCCAATATGGCGTGGCC
>CAIVDX010000123.1 GCA_903904805.1 uncultured Rhodospirillales bacterium | reverse complement strand
CGATCAGCGTGCGCAGGACGGCGCGGGCGTGGTCGCGGTCTTCGGTCCAGGCGGTGTGCTGTTCGGCGTCGGGGATGGCGGCCGGGGATGGGGTGGGATGGGGCATTGAGACTTTATTCCAGATAATGCGGCGTGCCGCAAGGAAAAAGTCCTATGTGGTGTGGTTTTGGGAGATGGGGTGGTGGGGGCGTGGTCCCGCATCGTTGATGCGGGTGAGGCGGTGCCGCGGATGAGGGGGCGGAGTTATAGCGGTTTGTTGCCGCTTTTTTTCAACGACGAAGGCCCTCGCCTTGGCTTTCCTCTCGCAAAAGTTCCAGCCGCAGCCATTCTTCTTCGGAACCGGTCAATTCCGTTTCGGCGGCGGCGAGTTGTTTGGTGGCTTCGGAGAAGCGGGCGGGGTTTTTGCGGTAGAGGTTGGGGTCGGCGAGCAGGCGGCGGAGTTTGTCGATGTCGGCCTGCAGGGCGGTCATTCGTTTGGGCAGGGTTTCGAGCGCGTGCTTCTCCTTGAAGCTCATTTTCCTCGCCGGAGCGGTGGCGGGCGCTGGGGTGGATTTGCCGGGGCGTGCGGTCTGGGGGGCGGCGGTTTTGCTGGCGGCGGAGCGGGCGGAGGGGGCGGCGCCGCGTTGGGCGAGCATGTCGGAATAGCCGCCGGCATATTCCTGCCAGAGGCCGTTGCCTTCGGCGACCAGCACGGAGGTGGCGACGCGGTCGAGGAAGTCGCGGTCGTGGCTGACCAGGATGATGGTGCCGGGATATTCGGCGAGGCGTTCCTGCAGCAGGTCGAGCGTGTCGAGATCGAGATCGTTGGTGGGTTCGTCGAGCACCAGCAGGTTGGCGGGTTTGGCGAAGGCGCGGGCGAGCATCAGCCGGCCGCGTTCGCCGCCTGACAGCACGCCGACGGGGCTGCGCGCCTGTTCGGGGCGGAAGAGGAAGTCTTTCAGATAGCCGATGACATGGCGGCGTTCCTCGCCGACCTGGACCATGTCGCCGGAGCCGCCGGTGAGGGTTTCGGAGAGGGTGGCGCTGTTGTCGAGGCTGTCGCGGGTCTGGTCCAGCGTGACGACCTGCAGCGAGGCGCCCAGCGTGATGCGGCCTTCGTCGGGCTGGCTGACGCCGGTGAGGAGCTTGAGGAGGGTGGTTTTGCCGGCACCGTTGGGGCCGACGATGCCCAGGCGGTCGCCGCGCTGGATGGTGAGGTCGAGGCCGCGCACGATGGGGCGGCCGCCGAGGGCGATGGAGATCGCCTCGGTCTTGATCACCTGCGTGCCGGAGGTGCGGCCGGCGACGGCGTCGAGCTTGAGGGTGGGGTCGATCTGTTTGTCGATGCGGCGCTGGTCGCGCAGGGCGTGCAGGTCGGCGAGGCGTTTGACGTTGCGTTTGCGCCGGGCGGTGACGCCGTAGCGGAGCCAGTCCTCCTCGCGGGCGAGCTGGCGGGCGAGTTTGTGCTGGTCGCGCTCCTGCTGCTCGAGCACCTCGTCGCGCCAGGTTTCGAAGTTTTCGAAGCCGCGCTCGAGGCGGCGGGTGGTGCCGTCTTCCAGCCAGACGACGGCCTGGCCGAGGCGGTTGAGCAGGCGGCGGTCGTGGCTGATGAGCACGATGGCGGAGCGGGAGGCGAGGAGTTCGGTTTCGAGCCATTCGATCGCGGGCAGGTCGAGATGGTTGGTGGGTTCGTCGAGCAGCAGGATGTCGGGGTTCGGCGCGAGGGTGCGGGCGAGTGCCGCGCGGCGGGATTCGCCCCCTGACAGGGTGCGGGGGTCTTCGAGGCCGGTCATGCCGAGCTTGTCGAGCAGGGAGCGGGCGCGGTGGGCGGGGTCGGACGGGCCGAGGCCGGCGAGGACGTAATCGAGGACGGTGTCGAACGCGGAGAGGTCGGGCTCCTGCGGCAGGTAGCGGCTGGTGGAGCCGGGCTGGAGGAAGCGGATGCCGCCTTCGGCGGGGAGCAGGCCGGCGGCGATTTTCAGCAGGGTGGATTTGCCCGAGCCGTTGCGGCCGACGAGGACGACGCGTTGGCCGGCGGCCACCGAGAGGTCGGCGCCGCGGAGCAGCGGCTGGGAGCCGACGCGATATTGGATCGATTGGAGTTGCAGCAGGTCCATGCGGGGCGGTGTCCGGTGTTCGAAATGGCGGGCGGCGCCCTTGCTGCATCGGATACACCGGAATGGACGGCAAATCACCAGACGGGCAGCCCCGCGTGGGGCAGTCGGCTGATCAGCGCGCGGTCAGCCTGCCGTCGTTATCTCACCGCATCATCCCAACGCGTCACCCCAACGCATCATCCCAATGCATCTCGGGCGAGGACGACGTCGCGGCCGTGGCGGAGGCGGGCGAGGGCGAGGACGCTGAGCACGAGGGCGCCGGTGGCGAATTTCAGGTCGCTCGGGGCGAGGCCGGCGGCGAGGCAGACGGAGACCAGCTGGAAATAGACCACCGCACCGAGCATGGGGGCGGCGAGCTGGCGGGGCAGGCTGGCGGTGCCGAGGAGAAGTTCGCCGATGATGAGGGAGGCCAGGCCGTTCAGCAGCACACCGATGCCGATATTGACGTCGGCGAAGCCCTGGCTCTGCACCACCAGCGCGCCGGCGAAGGCGGAGATGGCGCCGGCGGCGCCGACGCCGGCGATGGTGACGGTGGCGGCGCTGATGCCCTGGGCGGTGGCCATCGGCAGGCTGGCGCCGACGGCGCGGAAGGCGATGCCGCGCTCGGTGCGCAGGAACCACAGGGCGGCGAGCACGATGGCGGTGTCGAGCCCGGCGAGCAGGGCGGCTTTGGGCAGCAGGGCGTTGTTCAGGCCGTTGATGATCTGGTCGAAGGCGTTGTCGAACTGGAACAGCGCGACGTTGGATTTGCCCATGACGCGCAGATCGACGCTGTAGAGCATGGTGACGACGATGATGCCGGAGAGCAGCGGGCTCAGGCGGAAGCGCTGGGCGACCAGGGCGGTGGCGGCACCGGCGCAGAAGCCGCCGATGGTGCCGGCGAGGATGCCGAGCGCGGGGGCGAGGCCGGTGGCCATCAGCGCGCCGCAGATCGCGCCGCCGAGCGGGAAGGCGCCCTCGGCGGTGAGGTCGGGGAAGCTCAGCAGGCGGAAGGGCACCATGATGGCGAAGGCGACCAGCGCGTAGATCAGCCCCTGCACGAGGCTGACCGGCACCAGGGCGAGGAAGCCGTTGAGGAAGGCCAGCATTCAGACGGCCAGCATGATGCGGTCGTCGGCCTGGCGGAAGCGGCGATCAGGCCGGGGACGCCGAGGGCCTTTTTCTCGGCGGCGTCGAGCGAGAAGCGGATGCGGCCGGCATCCATCATGATCAGCCGGTCACCGACATCGACGGCGTGCTGCATGTTGTGGGTGACCATGAGGGTGGTGAGGCCCTCCTCGCGCACGACACGCACGGTGGCCTCCATCACGGCGGCGGCGGTGGCGGGGTCGAGGGCGGCGGTGTGCTCGTCGAGCAGCAGGAGTTTGGGGCTGCCGCGGATGGCCATGATGAGGCTGACGGCCTGGCGCTGGCCCCCGGAGAGGCGGTCGACGCGTTCGCCGAGGCGGTTTTCCAGGCCGAGGCCGAGCAGGGCCAGGCGGTCGCGCCAGGCGCTGCGGCGGGCGGCGGTGAGGCCCCAGCGCAGGCGGTGCGGGCCGGCGCGCAGGTCGGCGAGGAGGAGGTTTTCCTCGATCGTCATCACCGCGGCGGTGCCCACCATCGGGTCCTGGAAGACGCGGCTGACCAGGCGGGCGCGGCGTTCGGGGGGGTGGGCGGTGACGTCGGTGCCGTCGATGGCGATGCGGCCGGTGTCGATGCGCAGGGAGCCGGCGATGGCGTTCAGCAGGGTGCTTTTGCCGGCGCCGTTGGAGCCGATGAGCACGCAGAACTGGCCGGGGCGGACATCGAGGTCGATCTCGTCCAGTGCCACACGCTGGCTGGCGGTGCCGGCGAAGAAGGTTTTTCGGGCGCCAAAGATACCGAGCATGGGGCAGCCTGGGCGGCGGGTTGGCGGCTTGTCAATCGGTGCGACTTGGGGGCTAGGCGAAAATGCAGTCAGGGTCTTACATGGTTTGATGCAGCGTGGTTCGGGGTCCATCCGCATTGGTCTGATCGGGTTCGGCTTCATCGGGGCCGGGTTGTTTCGCGCGGTGCAGGCGGGGCGGTTCGCCGGGCTGGAGGTGGCCTTTGTGCATAACCGGTCGGCCGAGCGGCTGGGCGAGGTGCCGGCGGAGCTGGTGCTGGACGATCTGGCCGCGGCGGGCGGGCGCGCGCCGGACCTGATCGTGGAGAGCGCGCATCCGGCGATCACGCAGCGATATGGCAGTGGGTTTCTGGAGTTCGCGGATTACATGCCGCTGTCGGTGACCGCGCTGGCGGAT
>CAIVDX010000122.1 GCA_903904805.1 uncultured Rhodospirillales bacterium | reverse complement strand
TGCGGGCCGAGGCGCTGGGCGAGGCGGGCGCGGGCCTCGGCGGGGGCCACGGGATGGGAGGCGGGTGGGGTGGGGGCTGGCGGGTCTTCCCACTCGGGCAGGCGATTCCAGATGGCGAGCGGGCCGCCCTGCGGAGGGCGGGTGGGGCGGGTTCCGCGAAGGGCATCGAGCACCAGCGGGGCCCAGGGCCAGCCGCCCTGCCCCATCCGCGTGGCGATGGCGGCGGCATCACGGTTGGCGGGCAGGTCGCGGCCGGCGGCGAGGCGGGCGAGCAGAGCGCGGGCGATCGGCTCCAGGCAGGCGACGGCACCGGCGAGGCCGATCGGCGGATCCATCTCCAGGAAGGCGGCCATGCCGCCGGGGGTGGGCGCCGCGCCGCGCGCCGGGCAGACGAAGGCGAAGAGTTCGGCGATGTCGAGCGCGGGGCGGGGCAGCATGGCCAAGCGGCGCCAGGTGGCCGGGGCGTGGACGAGCAGCACGGGCCCGCGCGTGCCGGCAAGCTCGCGCAGAATGGTGGCGGCGCGCTCGACGCTGTGTTCCAGCAACTCGCCGTCTTCGGTGAGGATGGCGGCGCGGCCATGCCAGGCGACCAGGCTCGGGATGGCGGGCCAGGCGGCGGTTTCGGCGTGCGACTCGACAGGGGTGG
Source organism: uncultured Rhodospirillales bacterium (assembly GCA_903904805.1). Lineage (GTDB taxonomy): Bacteria > Pseudomonadota > Alphaproteobacteria > Acetobacterales > Acetobacteraceae > CAIVDX01. The sequence continues at coordinate 6,282 of CAIVDX010000122.1, read as the reverse complement.
GCTGACCGTCCGGCATCATGCTGTTATAGGCGTGCGGACGCGCGGACAGAACAACGCATGCCAAGCGCCGCCGGCGATTGACCGGATCACCCCCCCTACCTAGCCTGACCCCACCATGACCGACACAGTTCGTAACACTGCCTCATCCGATATCGCGGAATTGCCGCGCGCCTGGCCATTCGAGGAAGCGCGCAAGCTCGCCGAGCGCATGGCGACGAGCGGCAAAACATCCGCGCTGTTCGAGACCGGCTACGGCCCGTCGGGTCTGCCGCATATCGGCACCTTCGGCGAGGTGGCGCGCACGTCGTGGGTGCGCAAAGCGTTCACCGAATTGACCGGTCTGCCCTCGCGTCTGCTGGCCTTCAGCGACGACATGGATGGGCTGCGCAAGGTGCCGGACAATGTGCCGAACAAGGAGATGCTGGCGCAGCATCTGGGCAAGCCGCTCACCCGGATTCCCGATCCGTTCGGCACGCATGAGAGTTTCGGTGCGCACAACAACGCGCGGCTGCGGGGGTTTCTGGATCGGTTCGGGTTCGATTACGAATTCGCCTCCGCGACTGATTATTACACATCCGGCCGGTTTGACGCGGCCCTGCTGCGCATCCTGGATGTGTGGGACGAGGTGCTGGCGGTGATCCTGCCCACGTTGGGGCCGGATCGTCGGGCGACCTATGCGCCGATTTTGCCGATTCATCCGGGCACCGGGGTGGTGATGCAGGTGCCGATCGAGCGGTTCGACCGCGCGGCCGGCACGGTTGTGTGGCGCGACCCCGCAACGAACACCGCCTATGAAACGCTGGTGACAGGCGGGCATGCCAAGCTGCAATGGAAGGCGGACTGGGCGATGCGCTGGTTCGCGCTTGGTGTTGATTACGAGATGTCGGGCAAGGACCTGATCGACAGTGTGAAGCTCTCCAGCAGGATCTGTCGGATTCTGGGGGCGGAGCCGCCGATCAATTTCACCTATGAGCTGTTTCTCGACGAGCACGGGCAAAAGATCTCGAAGTCGAAGGGCAATGGGCTGTCGGTGGAGGAGTGGCTGCGCTATGCGCCGCCTGAGAGCCTCGCACAGTTCATGTTCAACGCGCCGCAGCGGGCGAAGCGGCTGTATTTCGACGTGATCCCGCGCGCGGTGGATGATTATCTCGCCAACGATGCGAAATTGCCGACCCAGGAGGGCGTGGTAGCGATGGCCAATCCGGCCTGGCACATCCATGCCGGCGCGCACAGCATGCATGGCGGCAGCCCGGTGTCGTTCGGCATGCTGCAGAATCTCGCCGGCGTGGTGGGCTCGGACAATCCCGATCTGCTCTGGGGATTCATCCGCCGCTACATGCCCGAGGCATCGCCGGCGACCAATCCGTTCCTCGATGGGCTGGTGCGTCACGCCATCACCTATTGGCAGGAGCGGGTGCTGCCGACGCGGGCGATGCGGGCGCCGAACGAGCAGGAGCGCGCGGCCTTGGTGGATCTCGCCGACTCGCTGGCCGCACTGCCGGCGGAGACCGGGGCGGAGGAGTTGCAGAATCTTGTGTTTGAAATCGGCAAGCGCAACGGCTTCGCCGAGCTGCGCGCCTGGTTCGGCTGTCTGTACGAGATATTGCTGGGCCAGTCGGAAGGTCCGCGCTTCGGCGGGTTCATCGCGCTGTACGGCGTGCCAGAGACCGTGGCGTTGATCCGCGCCGCCCTTGCCAGGACCGCGTAATGGCGCCTGATCGCGTGCCGGCCGCGCCGGTGAGCATTCTCAAGCGCCTGTTGCGCAACCTCCCAGCGCTGCTCGGGGTCGGGCTGCTGTGCGGTGCCGTGTATGTGGTGCAGCATGAGTTCCGCACGCTGAAATTCGCCGACATCAAGGCGTCGGTTGAAAGCATGCCGACGCGGGCGCTGGTGATCGCGTTCATTTTCAATCTGCTGGCCTACGGTATCCTGACACTCTACGACCGGCTCGGTACGATCTATGCCGGTCACAAGGTGAGCTACGGGCGCGTCGCCTTCGCCTCGTTCTGTGCCTACACGCTGTCGCATAATCTGGGCTTCCCCGCAGTGTCGGGCGCGGCCGTGCGCTATCGGCTTTATGCCGTATGGGGCCTGGCACCGTTGCAAATCGCCAAAGTGGTGGCGTTCTGCTCACTGACCTTCGGGCTGGGCGCGCTGGTGCTGGGTGGCGCGATCCTGTTGTTCGAACCGGACGCGATCCCGTTCATCGGTGACAAGCTGCCGACCTGGGGGGTCTATATCGTCGGTGTGGCGATGTGGGCGCTCGTGGTGGCGTATGTCGCGCTTGCCGGACTTGTCGGTACCGTCAAGGTGATGGGCAAAAGTGCCGAGTTGCCGAAATGGCCGATGGCGGTCGCGCAGGTTGCGTTGGCGGCAATCGACGTGGCAGTGACCGCGGCGATCTTCTATGCACTGCTGCCACCGGCCGAGGGACTGACCTACCAGCGTTTTCTGGCCGTATATCTGGCCTCATACAGCGCCGGGCTCGCGGCGAATCTGCCAGGTGGCATCGGCGTGTTTGACGGTGCGATGCTGCTGGGGCTGGCGAATTATGTCGAGGCACCGCAGATCGTCGGTGCCATCGTGGTGTTCCGGCTGTTCTACTACATCATCCCGCTGTTCCTCGCCGGCAGCCTGTTCACCGGCAACGAGGTCATCCTCCGCGGCGGCGATCTGCTGCGCAACAAGCGCCTCGCCAGGCTCGCCAAGGCGAGCGAGACGCTGAGCGAGCCGGACTTCGCCATCGGGGCGGCGACCGGCGTGGTGGTGATGTGCGGGCTGCTGCTGCTGAGCCTGGCCGCGATTGCGCCACAGCCTGATTTTTCCTGGATCGATCCGGATTTCGGCGATGTCGCCTCCGGCGCCGGCGCTTTCGTGCCTTCGTTGATCGGCGCAGGTCTTCTGGTGCTGGCAGGTGGGTTGTCGCAGCGGGTTCGGCTGGCCTGGGGCAGCACCATCACGCTGCTGCTGGCGGGCGCTGCCTATGCCATCGTGGACGCCGATGTTTGGTGGGTGCCGACCATCCTGGTGGCCGCAGCACTGCTGATTTCGCCCTTCCGCGGCGCATTCTATCGGCGCGCGCATCTGTTCAGCGGGCCACTGCGCGCCGGCGCGCTGATCCCTCTGGTCACCTTGCTGATCTCCGCTGGCAGCCTGCTGCTGTTCGATCGCCGCGTGCTGGGCCTGGCCGACGGCACCTTCTGGGCAGCAATCCTCTCGCCAGACCTGCCAAACAGCATCCGCGTGACCATCGCGGTGGCCGTACTGGTGGCGGCGGTGGCGATCTGGCGGCTGATCCGACCCGGTACGGTTGCCGTGCTCGACTGGAACGGCGCGGCGCGGCAGCGCTATGGCGCGTTGGGCGCCACCCCGCCGGCGGATGCCGATGGCATGGTGACCGGCGAGGCCGACCGGGCCGCCATTCCGTTCCTGCGCATTGAGAATCTCCTGCTCGGGCTTGGCGATCCCGTCGGTGCGGAGGCGGATCGCCCCTCGGCGATCTGGCGCCTGCGCGACCTCGCCGAGCAGGAGGGCCGCCATCTCGCCGTCTGGCGCGCCGGCGGGTCGATGTTGAAAATCTATTCCGATCTCGGGCTGACATCGCTGCCGCTCGATGCGCGCGGCATTCCCGAAGCCGCACCGACCCAAGGCCAGCCATCCTGCGGCTATCTCTGTTGCGTGGCCGAACGTGATCTGCAGCGCCTGCTGCCGCTGCTGCCGACACTGCAACTGCCCGCCTGTAGCGACTGAGAAGGACCTCGCCCATGACCGAAATCGTTGTGACCAACAAGCCCGAGCAGGAACGCTGGCAGGCGCGATTCGGTGGTGAGGATTATGTGTTCGGTACCGAACCGAATGCCTTCCTCGCCAGCCAGGCTCATTTGCTGCGTCCGGGCATGACGGCGTTGTCGATCGCTGATGGCGAGGCGCGCAACGGCGTGTGGCTCGCGCGGCAGGGGCTGAGCGTGACCAGCCAGGATTTCTCGCCCAATGCGCAGGTCAAGGCGCGCGCGCTGGCCGCGCAGCATGGCGTGTCGGTTGAATTCGTGCTCGCCGACATTGATCTGTGGGAGTGGGGCGCGCCCCGCTTTGATCTGGTTGTCGGCATCTTCTTCCAGTTCTGCGAACCGGCGCGCCGGGTGAAGATCTTTGCCGAGATGCAGCGCGTGTTGCGGCCCGGCGGGCTGCTGATGATCGAGGGCTACACGCCCGCACAGCTGAAATACCGCACCGGTGGGCCGAGCGAACTGGACCACCTCTACACCGAGGAGCTGCTGCGAAGTTCCTTCGCGGATCTGGAGGTTCTGCATCTCGCCGACTATGAGGCCGAGTTGAACGAGGGTGCACGGCACAAGGGGATGTCGGCGGTGATCGATTTCGTCGCCCGCAAACCGCGCTTGGCCGCGGCGGGCTAGCGCGAAAAGGCGAGCGGCCCCAGGGCAAGCACTGTGGTGGCGAGGTTGGTCAACAGCACAACCACCACCGCCTTGCCTGCCGAAAGATCCAGGCCGCGCCGGGCGAGAAACCAATGCAGCCCAGCGCCATAGGCCAGCAGAATGGCGGGCAGTGTCTTCGCGCCGAGATCGAGCGGCACGCCCAGCGTCACCAGCACACCCAGCACCATGCTGATCGCCAGCACCGCCAGCGGCATCGCCCACAGGCACCAGTTGAAAGCGGTGGCATAGCGCAGCCAGGCGGCCTCGCGCCGCCAAAATCGTGCCAGCTCCCAGCTCACCACAGGTGGCGCCAGCAGCGCCGCCCAGGTGGCCAGCAATTCCGCCAGCGCCGGGGTGCCGTCACCATGCATCAGCATGATCGCCGTGCCGACCAGAGGCAGCGCGATGAAGGGGGCGAGGCTGGCGGTGAAATGGGCCGTGCTGTCACCAAAGTTCCTGAAGCCATCGACATGAAACGTCGCCAGGCGCAGCACGCCCCGGATCACCGACAGGCCGGGCAGGCTCATGGCAGGAAGGCCGCCAGCACGTCGCGATAGATGGCGGTGAGCACATGCAGATCGACCACCGGAACACGCTCATCGGCCTGATGCATCGTGGCACCGACAAGGCCAAACTCCGCCACGTCGCAATAGCGGGCGATGAAGCGCGCATCCGAGGTGCCGCCGCCGGTATCGAGCCTGGGCACGCGGCCGGTCTGCGCGGTGATCGCGGCGACCAGCCTCGCCACCGCAGCGTCGGGTTGGGTGATGAAGGATTCGCCGGAGATCGCGATGTCCAGATCAAACCTTGCCGCGTGGCGCTCAAGGATGTCCCGCAGCCAGGCGGACAGGGATGCGCCGCTGTGCAGCTCGTTGAAGCGGATATTCAGCTTCGCGCTCGCGCTGGCGGGAATCACGTTGGTGGCGAGATTGCCGACATCGACGCTGGTGACTTGCAGGTTCGAGGGCTCGAACCAGTCTGTGCCGGCATCGAGTGGCCTGGCCAGCATCTCGGACAGGGCGGCGAGCAGGCGGTGGATGGGATTGTCGGCGCGCTGCGGATAGGCGGCATGGCCCTGGGTGCCGTGCACGGTGATGCGCGCATTCAGGCTACCGCGCCGGCCGATCTTCACCATCTCGCCGAGGCTGATTGGATTTGTGGGTTCGCCTACCAGGCAGAAATCCGGAATCGCATCATGCTCCGCCATCCAGGGCAGCACGCGCACGGTGCCGTCGGTGGCCACGCCTTCCTCGTCTCCGGTGATCAGCAGGCTGATGCGGCCCTTCGGCGGGCCCGCCTGCAGATGCCGCGCGGCGGCGGCGACGAAGGCGGCAATCGCGCCCTTCATATCGGCGGCACCGCGGCCGATCAGCACATCCGCTCGCAGTTCCGCGGCGAAGGGTGGGGCCGACCAGGATGCATCGCCTGGCGGCACCACATCCGTGTGGCCAGCGAAACAGAAATGCGGATGGCCGGCACCGATCGAGGCGAACAGGTTCGGCGTATCGCCGAAGCGAAGATGAGTGACCTGGAAACCAAGAGTCTCCAGCCAGCCGGCCAGCAGCGCCTGCGCGCCGTCATCCTCGGGCGTGACTGAGGCGCGGGCGATCAGTGCCCGGGCGAGCGCAACGGGGTCAAGCTGTTCGCTCAATCGCGCAGCAGCTCATTGATCGAGGTCTTCGAGCGGGTGCGCTCATCCACCCGCTTGACAATGACCGCGCAATACAGGCTCGGGCCAGGCGTGCCGTCAGGCAGGGGCTTGCCGGGCAATGTGCCGGGTACCACGACGGAGTAGGCCGGCACCCGGCCGATGAAGATCTCGCCGCTGGCGCGATCGATGATCTTG
>CAIVDX010000121.1 GCA_903904805.1 uncultured Rhodospirillales bacterium | reverse complement strand
GGCGCGGCGGGGCGACGCTGATCAGCTATCTCACGCCGCCGATCGGCCGGGCGGGTCTGTATCGTGGCCTGAGCGATCTGAAGGCGACGCTCGACAGCTGGCGCGGCCTGCCGCCCGACACGCTGGCGGAGCGGCGCGACACGATGGTGGCGCTGATCCAGGCGCAGGCGGCCGCGGTCGACCTCGCCGAGGCCGAGCCGGCCTGGAGCGCGCCCGAGGCCGACATCGTTCTGCTGATCGCGGCGCTGCGCGAACTCGAGGACACGCTGATCCCCTACGGGCTGCATGTGGTGGGCACCCCGCCCAGTGTTGCCGAGCGCACCGACCTGCTGGACGCCGCCGGGATCAGCGACCCCGTCGAGCGCGCCAGGCTCGACCAGCTGCTCGCGACTGATCATGAGATCCCGGCGCTGATCCATGCGCTGGATGGCGGCTTTATTCGCCCCGCGCCGGGCGGCGATCTGTTGCGCACCACCGAGGTGCTGCCGACCGGGCGGAATCTGCACGGCTTCGATCCGTTCCGGATGCCCAGCGCGTTCGCCATGCGTGAGGGCAGCGCCCAGGCGGATCGGCTGATCCTGCGCCACGATGTCGATCACGGCGTGCTGCCGGAATCGGTCGGGCTGGTGCTGTGGGGCACCGACAATCTGAAGACCGAGGGCGGGCCGATCGGCCTCGCGCTCGCGCTGCTTGGCACCGTGCCGCGGCTGGACAGCTATGGCCGCGTCGTCGGCGCCGCTTTGGTGCCGCTGGCCGAGCTGGGGCGTCCGCGCATCGATGTGGTCATCACATTGTCGGGCATCTTCCGCGATCTGCTGCCGATGCAGACCAAGCTGCTCGCCGAGGCCGCGTTGATCGCCGCCAGCGCGAACGAGCCGAGCGAGCTGAATTTCGTGCGCAAGCATGCGCTCGCCTTCATCGCCGCGCATGGCGGCACGATGGAGGATGCGGCGTTGCGGGTGTTCAGCAATGCCGAGGGCACCTATGGCGCCAACGTGAATCAGCTGATCAGCTCGGGCGCCTGGCAGGACGAGGACCAGCTTGGCGACGCCTATCTGGCGCGCAAGGGCTTCGCCTATGGGGTGAGTGGCCGGCCGCGCCGGCAGGATGCGGTGCTGGGACACGCGCTCGCGCAGGTCGATGTCGCCTATCAGAATCTCGACTCCGTCGAGCTGGGTGTGACCGTGATCGATCATTATTTCGACATGCTTGGCGGGCTCAGCCGCGCGGTGCGCAAGGCGCGCGGCGGGGCGGCGGCGTCGGTCTATGTCGGCGATCAAGGCGCTGGTGCCGGCGCGGTGCGCACCATCAGCGAGCAGGTGGCGCTGGAGACCCGCACCCGCACGCTGAACCCGAAATGGTATGAGGCGATGCTGGTGCACGGCTATCAGGGCGTGCGCGAGATCGAAGCGCAGATCACCAACACCTTTGGCTGGTCGGCGACCACCGGCGGTGTGGCGCCCTGGGTCTATCAGCGCATGTCTGAAACATTCGTGCTCGACCCGGAGATGCGCGAGCGTCTGGCACAGCTCAACCCGATTGCCTCGGCGCGCATCGCCAACCGGCTGATCGAGGCGCATGAGCGAAACTACTGGTCCCCTGACGAAGCAACGATGCAGGCGCTGCGCGACGCCGGCGACGCGCTTGAGGACCGGCTTGAAGGCATCGGCGCGGAGGTGGCGGCATGACGATCATTCGGCGGGTTCACGAGCATGGCGACGGCGAGGGCAGCCTGCAGGTGCGTATGGAATCGCCCATCGATGTCGGCACCACCAAGATCTTCGCGGTCTATGGCAAGGGCGGCATCGGCAAGAGCACGACATCGTCGAATCTCTCTGTTGCGTTCAGCAAGCTTGGCCTGCGGGTGCTGCAGATCGGCTGCGATCCGAAGCATGATTCCACCTTCACGCTGACCAAGCAGCTGCAGCCCACGGTGATCGATATCCTCGAGGGGGTGAATTTCCACAGCGAGGAGCTGCGGCCGGAGGATTATGTCTTTCGCGGCTATAACGGCGTGATGTGCGTCGAGGCCGGTGGTCCGCCGGCGGGCACCGGCTGCGGCGGCTATGTGGTTGGCCAGACCGTGAAGCTGCCGAAGGAGCATCACCTGCTCGAGGAGACCGATGTGGT
>CAIVDX010000120.1 GCA_903904805.1 uncultured Rhodospirillales bacterium | reverse complement strand
TCACTTTTGACGATCTCTCCCGCCTCACACCGGCGGCGGTGCAGGTGCTGTTGCGCGAGGTGGAGAAGGAAAAGTTGCCGCTGGCGCTCAAGGGCGCGTCGGACAAATTGCGCGAGCTGTTCTTCTCGAACCTGTCGGAGCGCGCGGGCAAAATGTTGCGTGACGATATCGAGTCGCTCGGCCCGGTGAAGCTGCGCGATGTGGATGAGGCGCAGGCGGCAATCGTGGCACTCGCCAAGGACATGGCCGCGCAGGGCCGCATCGACATGGCCGAGGGAAAGGATGAGGAGATGATTCTCTAGCATGAGCCAGCTGTTGAGCGAGATGCCAGGGGCCTGGTCGTTCGCCGAAGATTTCGATCTTGCAGCGGATGACGCGGTGGGCACGGCAGAGCCGGAATTCATCGAGCCGGTCTACAGCCTTGCCGATCTGGAGGCGGCGCGCCTGCATGCGAGCATGGCGGCGCGCGCACAGGCGGACGCGGAGGCTGCGCGTTCGCTTGCGGCGCAGAGCGCGGCGGCCTGCGCGCGCATCGCCCAAACTCTGGCGGCCAGCCAGGCGACGGCGGCAGAATTGGCGGAGGCGGTCGCGCGCCCGCTTGCCGGCGCGGTGCTCGCCGCACTGCGCGCGGCGCTGCCGGACCTGTATCGGGCGCATGGCGCGCGCGAGGCCGCAGCCCTTGTGGCAATGCTCACGCCGGCCCTGCGCTGCATGCCACGTGCGGTGATCACACTGCATCCAACAACTCAAGAGAGCCTCATCGGCACGGCCGCGCTTGGCGCGCTCGATGCGGATCGGCTGAGCGTGCGCGCGGACCTGAGTTTGGAGCCGGGCGACGTGCACATCACCTGGGAAGATGGCAGCGCGCGGCGTGATCTCGCCGCGTTGCTCGCAGGGCTCGACGACATATTGGAGCTGGATGGCGTGCTGGAGGTGAGCAATGGCCGATGAGCTGGAACTGAGCGAACTCGGCGAGGCCTCCGGGCTGGGCGATGGGCAGTCGATGCGCGGCGCCCGCGAACTGGAGGCGGTCTACGACATTCCCGTCACTGTCAGCGCTGTGCTGGGGCGCGCGACCATGCCGGTGAACCAGCTGCTGAAACTGGGGCGCGGCGCTGTGGTCGAGCTGGATCGCAAGCTTGGCGAGGCGATCGACATCTATGTGAACAACCGGCTGGTCGCGCGCGGCGAGGTTGTCATGGTCGACGATCACCGCCTGGGCGTGACAATGACGGAAATCGTCAAGGGAGATCGGCAGAATTGACCACACGCGCGCCAAAATGGCGGGTCACATGAGGGTGTTGATCATCGGCTCGCTCGCCGGCGAGTTGGGAGCCGCCGCGCGCATCGCGATCACGCGTGGCGCCAGCCTGATCCAGGCCGACGATGTCGCCGCGGGCCTCGCACGGCTGCGCGCGGACGGGCGGGTGGATCTGATCCTGTGCGACATCGCGCATGACATCGCCGAGCTGGCCGAGGCGTTGCGTGCCGAGCGTCTCTCGGCGTGCCTGGTG
>CAIVDX010000119.1 GCA_903904805.1 uncultured Rhodospirillales bacterium | reverse complement strand
GATGAACACCGCGAGGGTGACGATGATCAGAACAATTGACAGGATCAGATGAATTGGGTTGTCGGCGTTGCCGAGCAACTGCACGATCGACGCCATTCTGATCCTCCTTCGCTCGCGGCAGCCGGCCGCACGGGTCACACCGGATCGCCAATCTGTGCGAAAACGGGGGCAAATGGCGATAGCGAAAGCTAGCGCGAGAGGCGACTCAAAAACAAGACTCATTTCATCTCAACATCAGAGAGCATTCGCTAAAAACCGTTAAAATCACGTGGGTGGACCGCGCCGCGCCCGGTCGTCTTCGCCTGTCGCCGCCTCAGCGCAGCCAGCGCGGGCGGGCACGGGCCTCCTTGATCGCCTGCCTCAGGGCCAGCGCCTGCCCGGCCAGCACGATCGCCTGCGTCCCCACCGTCAACCACAGGTTGACCTCAACGATTCGCCAGAACGGCGATTTCGGGATGTTGAACATCTGCAGCGTGTCGCTCGTCCTGCTTGCCGCGGCCGCATATTTGCCGAACCGCGCAGCAAAGAACGCCACCAGCGCCGCCACCGCCAGGGCCATCACGACGCCCATGATCGCCTTCGCCCGCGCCCCCATCCGGCCCCCCAGGAAGGACAGCGCCACATTGCCCTGCTCAAGGAACGCCAATGGAAAGAACGCGGTGATCGCCGCCGGCACCAGCAACTCACCAAGATCGCGGATGCCGTCATTCGGATCGTCCAGCCCGCCGCGCATGGCGACATCGGCGAGCAGCCCGCACGCATACAGCGCCAGCGTGGCGAAGCCCGTCCACGCCATCCAGCCGGTCAGCGTGCGGGCATTCTCCACCAGCGTGGCATAGGTCCGTGTCGGCACCTTCGCCGCCCGCCGCCTCACCTGTTGAGCCCTCACGCGCGCACCTCGGCACCCACACCATTGCGTTGCCGAACCACGCTAGAGGACCGCGCCGCGTTGCTGGAAGAGGGGCGGGGCCGCATTGACCAACGCTGGAAGCGCCCGCCCGCCTGCTCTATGCTCGCCATCCCATCACCCAACGCGAGGGCGCCCCGATGCCGAATTATCTCCTGGTCAGCTTCAAAACCTGCCCCTGGGTGCAGCGCGCCGCCATCGTCCTGCGGGAGAAAAACATCGATTTCGAATTCCGTCACATCGAGCCCGACAACCGGCCGGAGTGGTTCCTCGCCATCTCGCCGCACAAAAAGGTCCCGGTGCTGCGCATCGATGACAGCATTTCGCTCTTCGAATCCAACGCCATCGCCGAATATCTGGATGAGAGCATCGCCCCGCGCCTGCACCCGGCCGACCCGGTGGCCCGCGCCATCAACCGCGCCTGGACCGACTATCTGCCCACCTTCGCCGCCCAGGTCACCGGCTGCGCCTACGCCGCCACCGAGGCCGACCACACCCGCGCCGTCGCCGCCATCCCGCAGGCCTTCGAGCGGCTGGAAAAGGCGCTGGCCACCCAGCATGCCGGCCCCTTCTTCAACGGTGCCGCCTACAGCCTGGTCGACGCCGCCTACGCGCCCTTCCTGCAGCGCTATCATTTCCTCGACCGCATCAAGACCCTCGGCCATCTGCAAAACTTCCCGCGCCTGAGCGCCTGGAGCGATGCCCTGCTCGCCCGCCCCAGCACGCATTCCTTCCCCGAAGCGGGGTTCGAAGCGTTGTATCGTGAAAATTTGCGCAAACGGGGTCAGTTTCTGTCGCAATTCGTCAGCGCGACGGCTGCCGCCGCGGAATAGGGCAGGCGCCCCGCGCCTCACACCGCGCGCAACGATTTGCGCAGAAACACCCGCGTCTGCCCCGCCGGATAATCCTCCAGCGCACCAAACCGCGCATAGCCGAGCGCCTGGTAGAACCCGACGGCCTGGAAACTGTCCAGCCACGCCCCGTGGCACCCGCTCGCCAGCGCATGCGCCTCCGCGCGCGCCATCAGCTCGCGCCCGACACCTTGCCCACGCAGCGCCGCATCCACCCACAGCGCCTCGACAAACAGCCACCCCCAGCTCATCACGCCGCTCAGCCCGGCCACCAGCACGCCGCCGCGCGTCACCTCCAGCCCGAACCGCACGGCCTCGAACGGCACGCTCGCGCTGTGGAACGCGTTGATCCGTTGCCCCAGCCCGCCCCGAAACTCCGCGGGCGGATCGGCCAGCAGCCCCACCTCCAACCCCTCGCGCATCGACGCCGCCCCCCACCGCTGCTACCACCGCCCCAACAATTGCAGCCCCCCGCGAGCCGCGCCATGTGCCAATCCTGCTGCCTCTCCCGCCGCGCCGTCGCAGCCGGCCTCGCCAGCCTCGCGCTCGCGCCGCCAGCCCGCGCGGCCTCCTGCGCCGCCGACGGCAGCGCCCTCGTCGAACCCGCCATCTCGCTGCGCCTGCCGCCCGACGCCCCCCGCACACTCGCCCTCACGCTCGACGCCTGCTCCGGCGAGACCGACCAGCGCATCCTCGACACGCTGATCGCGCTGTCCATCCCCGCCACCATCTTCGCCTCCGGCCTGTGGTTGCCCCGCAACGCCGCCGCGCTCGCCACCCTGCGCGCCCACCCCGACCTGTTCACAATCGAAAATCACGGCGAACGCCACCTGCCGCCGGTGCTCGGCACCCGCCGCATCTTCGGCCTCACCCCCGCCGGCACGCCCGCCGCGATCGCCCGCGAGGTCGCGACCGGCGCCGACCTGATCGAACGCGCCACCGGCACCCGCCCACGCTGGTATCGCGCCGCCACCGGCCTCTACAGCCCCGCCGCCCTGCCGATCATCACCGACCTCGGCGTTGCCATCGCCGGCTACAGCCTCAACGCCGACCAGGGCGCCGCGCTGCCCGCCGCCGCAGTCGCACGCCGCCTGGCCGCCGCCCGTTCCGGCGACATCATCGTCGCCCACCTCAACCAGCCCCACCGTGCCAGCGGGGCAGGGGTGGCCGCCGGCCTCGCCGCCCTGCACGAGGCCGGCGTCAGCTTCGTCCGCCTCGACGCCCTGCCGACCACCGCCCCCGCCTGCACCCCTCGCACCCGGACCGAGCCCACATGACCCGCATCCGCGCCGCCCTCCTCGCGCTCGCCCTGCTCACCGCCCCCACCGCGCGCGCTGCCGAATTCGACCACTATCTCCTCAGCCTCTCCATCGCCCCCAGCTTCTGCGCTCTCTCGCCGGCCAACCAGGCCAAGCCCGACTGCCAGTCGCTCACCGCCGAACGCTACCGCGCCACCCCCCTCACCGTGCACGGCCTGTGGCCCAACATCGCCCGCGTCAGCGTCAACCGTCAGCCGAGCCGGTGTGACGGCCCATCCCTCGGCCGCCTGCCCGCGGCCCTGATCGCCGACCTCGATGTGGTGATGCCCGGCGGCGCGGGCCTGCGCCGCCACGAATGGCGCACCCACGGCACCTGCTCCGGCCTCTCCCCGCGCGACTATTTCGCCACCCTCGCCCGCCTCGCCCACCAGGCGAACGCCACCATCGCCCCGATCCTCGCCGAACGCGGCTATTTCGGCCGCCAGATGCCCACCACCGACTTCCTCGCCGCCCTCACCGCCAGCAATCCCACTTTGGCTGCCGCCGTGATCATCGATTGCCGCTCGCCGCGCGGTGGCGGGCAGGTCCTGGTCGAGGAAATCCGCCTCACCCTCTCGAAGGATTTCGTGCCGATCCCGGCTGACACCGTCGGCATGGGGCAGAATTCCGGTTGCCCGCGCCAAGGCGGCCTGCTGCCCGCGGGGCCTTGAGAAAGGGTGTTCGTTCTTGAAAGAAAGACCCAAAGGCCTTTTGGACGTTAAGCGGCTGGACAGGTCAGCGTAGACACGCGAGGATTCCCCCAACGATAACATCAGGGGAGGGCACAATGTTGCATATCTCAGCCGTGCGTCTGGCCGCCATCGGCCTGCTCGCGCTCACCGCCGCCGCGCGTGCGGAAATCAAGACCACCCACTTCGAGTATCACGACGCCGACACCGTGCTGGAAGGCTCCATCAGCTACGACACCGCCCGCCACGGCAAACTCCCCGGCGTGCTGGTCTTCCATCAATGGACCGGCCCCAGCGACTTCGAGCTGCAATCCGCCCAGGACCTCGCCAAGCTCGGCTATGTCGCCATGGTTGCCGACGTCTACGGCAAGGGCGTCCGTCCGCCCGCGCCGAAACTCTCCGGCGCCGAAATGGGCAAATACATGGCCAACCGCCCGCTGCTGCGCGAACGGGTCAACGCCGCGCTCTCCCGCCTGCTCGCCGACCCGCATGTCGACCCCACCCGCATCGCCGCCATCGGCTATTGCTTCGGCGGCGCGCCCGTTCTGGAACTCGGCCGCGAGGGCGCTGACGTGAAGGCCCTCGTCACCTTCCACGGCTCGCTGTCCAACCCCACACCCGCGGATGCGAAGAACATCAAAGGCGCTGTGCTGGTCCTGCACGGCGCGGACGACCCCAATGTCGGCCCGGCCGAGGTGGATGCCTTCAAGGCCGAAATGAAAGCCGCCGGCACCGATCTCACCTTCGTCGCCTATAGCGGCACCGTGCATAGCTTCACCATGCCCAAGGCCGGCAACGACAATTCCAAAGGTGCCGCCTACAATGAACGCTCGGCCAAGCGGAGCTGGCAGGCGATGACGGACTTCCTGGCCGCCGCGTTCAAGAAGTAAGGAAAAGCCAGGCGCCTCTCGTTTGAAACAACGAGGCAAAAAACGCCGTCCTGCTTTGGTGCATCCATGCCCCACGTGGGATACCGCTGGTATCCCACGTGCTTTATGGCAGAACCAAACTCACCAAAGGTCTTGGCTTCCTTTTTTCAGCAAGAAAGCCGGTTTCCCTTTGACTTAAACGTAATCGTTCAGCCTCACATCCATCTCGCCGATCCCCTGAATCCAGGCCTTCATCTCATCGCCGGGCTTCACCGGCCCCACACCCTGGCAGGTGCCCGTCATCAGGATATCGCCCGGATAAATGGTATAGACAGACGACGCCCAGGCAATCTGGCGCCGCAGTTTCACCAGCATCAACCCGGTGTTCGACTCCTGCCGCATCTCGCCATTCACCCTCAGCCAGAAATCCAGCACCTCCGGATCGCCGAGCTCATCGGGTGTCACGATCCACGGCCCCAGCACCGAATAGCTGTCCGCCGACTTGCGATAGCTGCGATCCTCCTTGCCCCGCACCGACATATCCAAACCGATGGCGTAGCCCGCCACACAGCTCAGCGCGTCCTCCTCGCTGATCCCGGCAGTGATTGTCCCGAACACCGCGGCCAGCTCCACCTCATGGTCGGTGCGCCGATCCGGAAAACGCGGGGTCACACCCTGCGCCGCCCCCACCAGCGAACTGGCGGATTTCAGGAACAGCCCCTGCTCCTGGATCGACCGCGCGCGCTCTCCCTGATACACCGCGATCTCCGGATCCGCCCGCGCCTCGGCCGCATGCGCCGAGTAGTTTGACGGCGTGGCGATGATCTTCGTCGGGTTGGCGACCGGCGAGAAGAGCTGCACGCTGTCGATCGCAACGCCCTTGGTCTCGTCAGCCAGCTTTTCCATCAGCGGACGCAGCGTGTCCAGATTGGTGATCAACGCATCGCCAAGCGGGTAGGGATACCGCAGCGCCGGCAGCGCATCGAGGCAGGCGGTGACGTCATGCACGAGAGCGCCGCGCACCACGCCGATGCGCGTCTCGTTGAAGCGACAAAATTTCATGGATCGTATCCTTGTTGAGTCAAGAAGGGGGTTGGTTCAGATGGAGGTCTGATATTCGTCGGTGAGCAGGTCAAGCCGCCGCAGCAGATCGCGGTCGGTCACCAGAAACAGCCGCGCGCGGCCTTTGCTGCGATGGCGGATCCAGCTGTTCGGCGTCAGCGTGAACACATCCTTCGGCGCCCAGGCAATCGTGCTGTCACCCACCTCGGTGCTGCCGGTGCCTTCGACCACGCAACACACCGCACTCGACGAACTGCGGAACGGAATGGTGTCGACGCCATCAAGCTCCACCATGAAACAATCGAGCATCGCCAAGGTCGGCCCGCCATGTGTCGGATCGACATAGCGCACCCGCCGGCTGCCATCCGGCGCCGTCGGTGCCGCCGCCAACGCGGCCACCGCCGCGCCATAGGGATAGCGAAACACCGGCGAATATCCCGAGGCATGACTCACGCCATCCGGCACCACCCCGGCCTGCGCGAACGCCGCATCCGGCGTCGTCACCGGCATCACCTTGATCGGCCCAGGCTCGAAACGACCAGTGCCAAGCAGCGCATGGATCGGCACATCCAGCGCATCCAGCCAGATGATCGGCTCATTGCCGTGATGCACATGCTCATGCCAGGTCCAGCCCGGCGTGGTCACCAGGTCGCCTGGCTCCATCGGACAATCCTTGCCATCCACGATGGTGCTCGCCCCGCTGCCCTGCAGCACGAACCGGATCGCGTTCATCGTGTGCCGATGCGGCCGCGCGATTTCGCCGGGTTTGAGAATCTGCAGCGCAGCATTGATGGAGCCGATAAACGCCCGATCACCATTGAAGCGCGGCGAAGGATTGATCATCGACAGCACCCGTCGTTCGATCACCTCGGTGGATGCCAGACTCAGTGCCTGATTCACCAGCGGTTCCATGGTGCTCCACGGCCAGCTATGTGCCACATGCCCCCGCCGCCCGCCGCCATGCGCTGCGGCGTCCTCCCACAGCGGCGAAACGCTCGCCGCCTGCCACGCGGCACGAATGTCGGCATCGGTCGGTATCACGATATCCATGCTGGCCCCCAAGGTCAGGTGAAGCGGTCAGGAAAAAACGGTGTAGGTCTCGGCACCTCTGCTGTCACGCGCCACCATTTCGGCCGCGCGCGCCGCCCCG
>CAIVDX010000118.1 GCA_903904805.1 uncultured Rhodospirillales bacterium | reverse complement strand
CGCCTCCGCTGACCCGGTGCATATCTCCGCGGTCGCTGCCCTGATCCCATCCGAGGATGCCGAGGCCGTGCTCGCGGCACTGGGCGCGCGCCACGAGCACAGCGGCGTGCGCCTGGAACAGGTCGCTGGCGGTTGGCAGTTCCGCACCGCGCCCGACCTCGCCCCGGCGCTGACCAAGGTGATCGCCCAGCCACGGCGGCTTCCCCGCGTGGCGATGGAGACGTTGGCCATCATCGCCTACCACCAGCCAGTCACCCGTGGTGAGGTCGAGGAGATCCGCGGTGCCACCCTCTCCCAGGCCACGCTCGATGCGCTGCTGGAGGCAGGCCTCGTGACCTCCAAGGGCCACAAGGAGGTGCCCGGCCGGCCCACCTTGTGGGGCACAACGCCCCGCTTTCTGCAGCAATTCGGCCTGAAGGACCTGCGCGACCTGCCGCGCCGCGAGGATCTGCTGGTCGAGCCGATATCCGCCCAGCCCACTGCGCGCACCACCCGGGCCCTGGCTGAGGCGAGCGACATCGCAGCCGAGGAGGCCACCACCGCACCCGAGGCGGCCGGTGCCGCCGAGCCCGACACAACCCCGATTTCCCCCCAGCCGGAGGCGTGCTAACCAGCCGTCCGGAGAACCGTCCCCTCATGTTTGACTTTGCCTGGTCCGAGATCGCGCTGATCGGCGTGGTGGCGCTGATTGCCATCGGCCCGAAAGATATGCCCGTCGCGCTGAAGACCGTCAGCACGATGCTGAAGAAGGCCCGCCGCATGGCGTCGGAGTTCCAGACTCATGTCGACGACATGATGAAGGAGGCCGACCTGCACGAATTGCGCGATGGCGTGCGCCAGATCCGGAATTTCGACCTGCGCGGCACCATCGAGAAGGCCGTCGACCCCGATGGCACCATCAAATCCACCCTGTCCGACGACCCGTTCAAGCACCCCGCCGTGGTGTCCGGCAGCTGGGAAAGCCCCGCCGACGACACGCTGGTGACGCCCGCCCCCGTCGTCGAGCCGCCGCCCACACCGCCGCCTTCCTTAGCGGAGGCCTTCATCCCGCCCTTCGTGCGCGTCGAGCGCGACGCCCGCGAAGCCGCCCCCGCCTTCATCCCGCCCAGCTCACCGCGACCCGCCACCCCGCCGGACGCCGGCTGAGCCTTTCGAGGGACCAGACATTTGGCCGACCCGACCGAAGATGTGATCGACGACAAGCCGATGCCGCTGCTCGAGCATCTGATCGAGCTGCGCAAGCGTCTGCTGTGGTCCGCCGTGGCGTTCCTGATCGCGTTCGCCGTCTGCTACCATTTCTCCCAGGAAATCTATTCCTTCCTGGCCCGCCCGCTCGCCGACATCCTGCAGGAGCGCAGCGGGGCCGACCGGCGGCTGATCTATACCGCGCTCTACGAGGCATTCTTCACCTACATCAAGGTGGCCTTCTTCGGTGCGGCCTTCATCTCCTTTCCGATCACCGCCGTGCAGGTCTGGCTGTTCGTCGCCCCCGGCCTGTATCGCAGCGAAAAAAAGGCGATGGCGCCGTTTCTGATCGCCACGCCGATCCTGTTCACCATGGGTGCGGCGCTCGCCTACTACTTCATCTTCCCGGTCGCCTGGCGCTTCTTCCTCAGTTTCGAAAGTGCCGACGGGGCGGGTGGCCTGCCGATCGAGCTGCAGGCAAAGGTGAGCGAATATCTCGGCTTGGTGATGAAGCTCATCTTCGCCTTCGGCGTCGCCTTCGAGCTGCCGGTGGCGCTCACCCTGCTCGCGCGGGTTGGCATCATCACCTCCGCCCAGCTGAAGAAATTCCGCCGCTACGCCTATGTCGGCATGTTCGTCATCGCCGCGATCCTCACCCCGCCCGATGTGATCACCCAGACCGGCCTCGCCGTGCCGCTGATCATTCTCTACGAGATTTCGATTATCGCCGCGAAAATGGTCGAGCCGAAACGGGACGATGCCGATGCATGATATCCGATCTGTGCGCGACGACCCTGCCGCGTTCGACGCCGCGATGGCCCGCCGTGGCATCGCCCCTGTTGCCGCCGACATCGTCGCCATCGATGCCGCCCGCCGGGAAGCGTTGACCGAGCTGCAAAATCTTCTCACGCGGCGCAACGCGATCTCGAAAGAGGTCGGCCAGGGCAAGCGGGCAGGGGCGGACACCTCGGCACTGGAGGCCGAGGCTACCTCGCTACGAGCCCGCAACGAAAAGCTGGAGGCTGCCGCCAACACGTTCGATGCACAATCCCGCGAGCGTCTGTCCACGCTGCCCAATGTCCTCGATCCGTCCGTGCCAGATGGCCCCGATGAGAGCGCCAACGCACTCATCTCCCAGCACGGCGAGCCCATCACGTTCGACTTCCAGGCCAGACAGCATTTCGAGCTCGGCGAAGCGCTGGGCATGATGCAGTTCGAGGAAGCCGCCAAGCTCGCCGGCGCGCGCTTCACCATCCTGCGCGGCGCACTCGCCCGCCTCGAACGCGCGCTCGGGCAGTATATGCTCGACCTCCACACCATGCGCCACGGCTATGAGGAAGTCGCCGTGCCGCTGCTGGTGAACGAACAGACGCTGTTCGGCACAGGCCAATTGCCGAAATTCGCGGAGGATCTGTTCCGCACGACAGACGATCGCTGGCTGATCCCCACCGCCGAGGTGCCGCTCACCAACCTCGCCGCCGGTGACATCCTTCCCGTCGCCTCGCTGCCACGCCGCCTCACCGCGCTCACCGACTGCTTCCGCTCCGAAGCCGGCTCGGCCGGGCGCGACACCCGCGGCATGCTGCGCCAGCACCAGTTCCGCAAGGTCGAGCTGGTATCGATCACCCGGCCGGAGGACAGCGAGGCCGAGCATGAGCGCATGACCGGGTGCGCCGAAACCATTCTGCGCGAACTCGGACTCAATTTCCGCCGCATGCTGCTCTGCTCTGGCGATACCGGATTTTCATCCACCAAGACCTACGACCTCGAAGTGTGGCTGCCCGGTCAGGCGATGTGGCGCGAAATCAGTTCCTGCTCGAACTGCCGCGATTTCCAGGGGCGCCGCATGAATGCCCGCTTCCGCAATGATGATGGCAAGGTCGGCGGCTTCGTGCACACGCTGAATGGCTCCGGTGTCGCGGTCGGTCGCGCGCTCATCGCGGTGCTGGAAACCCACCAGCGCGCCGATGGCTCCATCACCGTCCCGCCGGTTCTCATCCCCTATATGGGCGGCCAGGCGATCATTTCAGCCGGTTGACCGGTTCGCGTCCGCTTGCGAGTGTGCCTCCAACAAATGGAGGAAACAGATGCGCTCGATCATCTCCGCGGCCCTGCTCGCGCTCGGCATCACGGCCGCCCACGCCCAGCCGGTTCGCATCGGCTTCGTCACAAATGAAAGCGGCATCGGTGCTGCCTCCGGCGGTCCCGGTACGGTGTTCGCCGCGCGCATGGCGGTGGCCGATTTCGGCGGCTCCGTCCTTGGCCGCCCCATCCAACTGGACGACGCCGATTTCGCCTTGAAGCCCGATATCGCCAGCGCACTTGCCCGCAAATGGCTCGATGAAGGCTACGATGTCATCGCCGATGTCGCGATGTCCGCCGCCGCCCTCAACATCGCAGACATGAGCAAGGCGGCGAAAAAAATCTATCTCGCCACCTCGCCGCTCACCTCTGATCTCACCACCACCCATTGCTCACCTTATACGGTGCATTGGGGCGCTGACTCCTACGTGCTCTCTGAGGCCGTGCCGCGCGCGGTGATGGCCGCAGGCGGCAATAGCTGGTACTTCATCACCGTTGACTACACGCTCGGCCAGTCACTGGAACGCGACTCCATAGCCGCCCTCACCAAGCTCGGCGGCAAATCGATGGGCGCCTCGCGCTACCCCGTCGGCACTACCGATTACGCGCAATATCTGCTGGCCGCCCAGGCCTCCGGCGCGAACGTCATCGCGCTCGCCACCGCATCCGACATGCTGGTGAACAATCTCAAGCAGGCACACGAATTCGGCATGCCCACCAAGGGCCAGATGATCGTCGCCCCGCTGCTGCAACAATCTGACATCGATGCGCTGGGTGTGGACAGCGCCCAGGGCCTGTCCTCGGTGCAGCAATTCTACTGGGACGAATCCGGCAGCGCCCGGGCTTTCGCCGAGCGCTACCGCGCGAAGATGGGCACCATGCCCGGCAACCAGCAGGGCGACGCCTACGCTGCCGTCACCCACTATCTCAACGCTGTGAAGGCCGCCGGAACCACCGAATCGGACGCGGTGATGGCAAAGATGAAGGCCACGACGGCGGATTATTTCGGCAAGCCCGCCACCATCCGCGCCGATGGTCGATTGCTGACCGCGGTGGATGTCTATGCCGTGAAAAAGCCCGAGGAGATGAAAGGCAAGTTCGACATCTTCCGCAAGACGGGTAGCCTCGCTGCGGGCGATGTATATCACCCGATCCTTGAGGCGTGTCAGTTCAAGTAAGGGAGGCAAGCGCTTCTTTTTTGAAGAAAGAAGCACAAAACCTTTGGAAGTTGGGTGCGGTGCACGCGCGCGCACCGCACCCCAACGGCATCAGAACGCCGTCGTCCAAGGCTCCTGAATGACAGCGTAAGCATTCCCGCTGCGCACCACATGCGCGAACGCCGGGAAGTGCAGGTGCATCCCCGCCACCAGCAGGCGATCCGCCACCGCCATGTCCAACGTCCGTCTGCGGCTGGCCGCCGCCTGCGCTCCGTCGAAATCGAATACCAGGCTCGCATCCGGATGCAGCGCCTGCACCTCCGGCAGATGCATCACATCGCCCCAGATCAGCACGCCCTCGGACCCACCGACCTGGAAGCCGGCATGGCCCGGCGTGTGGCCCGGCAGTTCCACCGAGGCCACGCCGGGGAACAATTCGGTGTTGCCGCTAAATCCGACAACCTTGTCGCCATAGGGCCGCAGCGAGGCCTCCACCACGGGAAAGGTGGTGGCGATCGGCGGCGGCATTCCTTCGGCCTTCGAGGGATCAAGGAAGAAATCCAGATCGGCCTGATGCGCCATGACGGTCGCATTGGGGAACACCACCTTGTTCTCGGAATCCACCAGGCCACGAATATGATCGCGGTGGGTGTGAGTTAGCAGCACCGTGTCGATGCTGTCCGGAGCGATGCCGGCGAGCGTCAGCGTGGCCAGCATCTTGCCCGCGTTCGGGTAGATGTCGCCACCGCCCGCATCGATCAGCGCGGTGCGGCGGCCGGTGCGCACAACGAACACGTTCACCGCGAAGCAGGGCGGATTTGGGCGGAACGCGCCGGCAAGGGCGGCCTCTCCCTGCTCTGTCGTGATACCCTTGAACACGCCCAGATTGCCCTGGATGTCACCATCATAGATCGATGTCACCACCGTCTCACCGAAGCGACGATGGAAGATGCCGGGCACTTGCGCGGTCGGCAAAACTGCTTCTGTCATCTGTGTTTCCCTGTTTTTCTGTTCATCCAATCACCACCTCCAGCCGCCCGGCCAGATCGGCAATGAACTGATACGCCACCCTGCCCGAACGCGCCCCGCGTGTCACCGACCATTCCACCGCCTGCGCGTGCAGCTGCTCCACCGGCACATCGATGCCCAATGCTGCCGCATAGCCCTCGATCATCGCGAAGAACGCGTCCTGATCGCAATTGTGGAAGCCGATCCACAGGCCGAACCGGTCTGAGAGTGAAACTTTCTCCTCGGTCGCCTCCGAAGGGTTGATCGCGGTCTGCCGTTCATTCTCGATCATGTCGCGGGGCATCAGATGCCGCCGGTTCGAGGTCGCATAGAAGAGCACGTTGGTCGGCCTGCCGGCGATTCCGCCATCCAGCACCGATTTCAGCGCCTTCTAGTCGGCATCCTGCGACTCGAACGACAGATCGTCGCAGAACACCAGGCATCGACGCCCCGAACCGCGCAAAATCTCCAACAGCGCCGGCAGGCTGCGCAGGTCCTCACGCTGCAGCTCCACCAGCACCAAACTGCCCGGCAGCTCTGCATTGGCGCGCGCATGTGCCGCCTTCACCAGCGAGGATTTGCCCATCCCTCGGGCGCCCCACAGCATCGCATTGTTCGCCGGCAACCCACGCGC
This sequence comes from uncultured Rhodospirillales bacterium, assembly GCA_903904805.1. Classification (GTDB taxonomy): domain Bacteria; phylum Pseudomonadota; class Alphaproteobacteria; order Acetobacterales; family Acetobacteraceae; genus CAIVDX01. The sequence continues at coordinate 11,454 of CAIVDX010000118.1, read as the reverse complement.
GAACCGCAGCGTGTTCTCCAGCACCAGTTCCCGCTGCCGGTCGATCCCGTGAAGAAGATCGAGATCCACCGCCGCCACGCGCGTCACCGGGGCCAGCGCCGGGCCCGGCTCGAAGCCATGCCGATGCCATACCGGATGCCAGATGAACGCATCGGCCGCATCCAGGTCGGGCGCCGGCAGGGCAGGCGGGGCTAGCCGCTCGAGGGCGTCGGCGATGCGCGACAGCACCTCCAGTTTGGGGTCGTTCAACGGCGTCGGCTCCTTGTGATGTCATCCGGGTGATGTCACCCGGTCGCGGCTTGACGAGGCGGGGCGGAACCCTATGGTCCGCGCTCCCGCCGGGCAAGGTGCCCGCGCGACAGATGCGAGCTGGACCCCAATGCTGATTTCCCCCGCCTACGCGCAAGATGCCTCCGGCATGATGGCGAACGCGCAACAATTCATCCCGCTCGTTCTGATATTCGTGGTGTTCTACTTCCTGATGATCCGCCCGCAGCAGCAGCGCCAGAAGGAAATGAAGGCGATGCTCGCCCGCCTCAAGCGCGGCGACCGCGTCGTCACGCAAGGCGGCATCGTTGGCTTGGTGACCAAGGTACCGCCCGACCGCGACGGCAAACCGGTCAGAGAGATCGAGGTGGAGATCGCCAAGGAGGTCCGCGTGACCGTGCTGCGTGAGACGATTGTGAGCGTGTTGACGCCGACGGCGGTCAACGACAAGTGAGGGGAGGCCCTTCTTTTTTGTAAAAAGAGGCAAAAAACTTCTGAATGATCGGCGGACTCCAGGGCTGCTCCGGTGGCTCTGGAATTCCGCGTAAGCTGAGCTTAACGGCCGCTGAAGCCGCCGCCACCGCCATTGCTGCCCAGACCGCCGCCGGCGGCACCCTGACCACCCGGGCCCGCGCCCGCACCGGCCGGGGTGAACTTGCCCACATTGCCCAGCAGCTGCTGCAGGAACGACGCCTCAGTGCCAGGCGACTGCGTCTTCGCACTCACCACATTCACCGGCTGGCTGTCCTTCTCGTCGAGCCGCCGCACCCCGCGCAGAATGCCATCGTCGTCAAAACTGATGGCATAGACGACAAGATCCTCAACGCCGGGCGTCTGGGCGATGCGCAGATAGGTGCGCTCGCTGATGTAGATCCAGGTATTGTCGTCAAAGCTCGCCTTCATCGTCGGGCTTCCCAGTGCCGCCGCCACGTCAGCGCGCGTTGATGTGCCGGTCACCAGCTGGGCGATGTCGTCTTTGTCCACCTGGATGCCATGCAGCTGCGTCGGCGGGGCGAACACCGAACAGCCACCCAGCAGAGACAGGCCGAGTGTCAGGCCGAGACCGGCCAGACGGTGCCGCGGGCGGGGGCGGGAGATACTCACGGAAACAGGCAGGCAATGGCGTGTCACGGACAAGCTCCAGGCGGGCAGACGGCCCCATCATCGCCCCGGCCGATTGACCGGGCGGAGAGCCGCGCTATGTCTGTCGCCTCCCATGCGTCCGGTTTCAAGTCAAATGCTTTCCCGCCCCCTCTGCTGCCTGCCGACCACCCAAGCGATGGCACGATGATCGCGCTCTTCGGCCGCGGCCGACATGAGCGTGCCGGCTTCACCCTCTACGGCACCGCCGTCGCCGCCGCACGCGCACCCTTCCATTATGCCGAACTCGGCGTGCGTGACACGCTGGATGGCCGCTTCGACATGGTGGGCCTGCATGTCTTCCTGCTGATCCGCCGCCTGACAGGCCTGCCCAAGCCAGGCCCCGCCGTCGCCCAGGCGATGTTCGACGCGATGTTCGCCGACATGGATGTGAATTTGCGCGAGCTCGGCGTCGGCGACCTCTCGGTCGGGCGCAAGGTGAAAAGTATGTGGGAGGCGTTCCACGGCCGCTCCGCCGCCTACCAGACCGCCCTGGCCGAGGGGCCGCAGGCGCTCTCCGCCGCCCTGGCCCGCAACGTCTGGCGGGGTGCGGAGCCCTCCGCGGCCACCGACCGGCTCGCCCACATTGTCATTGCCCAAGACCGCCACCTCGCCGGACTGCCGGCCGATCAACTGCTGGCAGGCCGGGCCAGCTTTCTGTCGCCGGAGGCTCTGTGATGACCGACGACACCGCAGGCGCTGGGATGGTGCCGGAATTCTCCCGCCGCCTCCGACTCGAGGATATCCCGGCCCGCGGTGCAGAGCGCGCAGTCGAGGCGAGTGCCGAGGAATGCGCCGCGCTCGCCGAACGCATGATCCTGCCGTCAATAGGGGCGCTGCGCTGTGAATGGCGGCTCACCCCGGAAAAAATGGGCCGGTTCCTCGCCGAAGGCCGACTCGCCGCCTCAATCACCCAGATCTGCGTGGTCTCGCTGGAGCCGTTCGAGAGCAGCCTGTTGTTTGATTTCACCATCCGCTTTGTCCCCGCCGGCACCGAATCCGACGACGAAGACCCGGAATCGATCGACGAGGTGCCCTATGAGGGCGACGCGATCGATCTTGGTGAGGCCGCCGCCGAGGAACTCGCGCTGAGCCTCGATCCCTACCCCCGCAACCCCGACGCCGTGCTGCCGGAGCTGCAGGAGGAGGCGCCCACCGGGCCCTTCGCGGCGCTTGCGCGCCTGCCCCGTCCGACGGGGCAGGGCTGACCCTCGTCCGCCGGCGACCTGCGTCCTTGCCGTGTCAGCCCGCCTTTGCTATTCGGCCCGGCTCACATTGGCTCTGTCTCGTGGTAAGTGCCCCTTCGGGCGCCGGGACAGTGTCGCTTCTTGAAGGGCTCGTGCCATGGCTGTTCCGAAACGTAAGACGTCCCCCTCCCGCCAAGGCATGCGACGCAGCCACCTCGCGCTGACGGGCGAGGCCCATGCCGAGTGCTCGAACTGCGGCGAGCTGAAGCGCCCGCATCATGTCTGCAGCCATTGCGGCCATTATGACGGCCGTGAGGTTGTTGCCGCTGGCAAGGCGCTGAAGTCCGCCGTTCGCGGCTGAGCCGGCCCCTGATCCGCGCACCGATCCGCCCGCTGGCAGTCGCGCTGCGATGGTGACACCTACCTTCACCCTCGCGGTCGACGCCATGGGTGGCGACCACGCGCCTGAAATGGTGGTGCGTGGTGTGGCCATCGCTGCCGAACGCCACCCTGAGGCGCGCTTTCTGCTCGTGGGCGATGAGGAAAAGCTCAAGCCGCTGCTGCGCAAGCTCAAGCGCGCCGCGGCCGCCTGCACGCTCCGCCACGCCTCGGAATATGTCTCCTCCGACCTGAAGCCGACCGCGGCGCTGCGCATGCGCGGCAGCTCAATGCGCATCGCCATCGATGCGGTGGCCTCCGGCGAGGCCTCGGGTGTGGTCTCCGCCGGCAACACCGGCGCGCTGCTGGCGCTGGCCAAGATTGTCATCAAAACGCTGCCTGGCATTGCCCGCCCCGCCATGGCCGCCCTCGGCCCGTCGGCACGCGGCGATGTTGTGATGCTCGATCTCGGCGCGAACGTCGCCTGCGATGCCCGCAACCTCGTCGAATTCGCCGTGATGGGCGACATGTTCGCCCGCACTGTGCTGGGCCTGCCGGCGCCCACCATCGGCCTGTTGAATGTCGGCTCGGAGGAGCTCAAGGGCGACGAGCGCCTGCGCCAGGCCGCCGAGGTACTGCGCGAGAGCCATATCGGTCCGCAATTCCATGGCTTCGTCGAGGGGCATGACATCGCCGCCGGCACCACCGATGTGATCGTGACCGACGGCTTCACCGGCAATGTCGCGCTGAAGACCGGCGAGGGCGCGCTGCGGCTGGTCGGCGCGCTGCTGCGCCAGGTGTTCTCCGCCAACCTCGCCTCCAAACTGGCCTATATCCTCGCGCGCCCTGGCCTCGACCGGCTACGCGAATGGCTCGATCCCCGGCGCTATAACGGCGCGGTGCTGCTTGGACTGAACGGCGTGGTGGTGAAATCCCACGGCGGCACCGATGCCCAGGGTTTCGCCCACGCGATGGATGTGGCGATGGACATGGTGGTGCACCATTTCAACGATCGCATTCGCGAGGGGCTGGCGAAGATTGGCACGCTGAAATCACTCGCGCCCACCCCGCCCGCACCTGCGCGCGATCTCTCCGCCGCATCGTGAGCGCCCCCCTTTCTGATGAGCGCCTTTAGATGACCAAGCAGCACGCGATCCTGGTCGGCGTCGGCGGATATCTGCCGCCGCGCATCCTCACCAACGATGAACTCGCCACCCGCGTGGACACCTCCGACGCCTGGATCACCGAGCGCACCGGCATCCGCCAGCGCCACATCGCCGGGCCCGAGGACAGCTGCGTGGCGATGGCCACCAAGGCCGCCGCCGCGGCACTCGCCGATGCCGGCGCCACCGCCGCCGATGTCGACGCCATCATCGTCGGCACTTCCACGCCGGACGAGGCGTTTCCCGCCACCGCGGTGCGCGTGCAGGCCGCCCTCGGGGTGACCGCCGGCTTCGCTTTCGACCTCGCCGCCGCCTGCTCCGGCTTCGTCTATGCGCTCTCGGTGGCCGACGCGATGATCCGCGCCGGCCAGGCGCGCGGCGTGCTGGTGATCGGTGCCGAGGTCTATTCCCGCATCCTCGACTGGACCGATCGTGGCACCTGCGTGCTGTTCGGCGACGGGGCAGGGGCGGTGTTCCTGCGCGCCGAGCACTCTGGCGTTGGCCCGCAGACACGCGGCATCCTCTCCACCCATATCCATGCCGACGGCCGCCATGGCGATATCCTGTATGTCGACGGCGCGGTCGGCCGGCCCGATCGCCCGGGCCATCTGCGCATGCTCGGCCGCGAGGTGTTCCGCCACGCGGTCGGCCGCCTGTCCGAGGTCGTCGGCGAGGCGCTCGCCGCCAACGGCCTGCAGCAATCCGATATAGACTGGTTGGTGCCGCACCAGGCCAATCTCAGAATCATCGATGGCATCGGCAAGAAACTCGGCATGGCTGACAGCCACGTGGTCAAGACCGTCGATCGTCACGCCAACACATCGGCCGCTTCGATCCCGCTCGCGCTGGCCGAGGCGTGGCATGATGGCCGCATCCGGCGCGGCGATCTGGTGCTGATGGAGGCGCTCGGTGGCGGCCTTACCTGGGGTGCGGCGCTGGTGCGCATCTGACCAGCGTGCGGCGTGGGCAGCCCGCCGCTCCCGCAACGACCCCTGAGCGCCGCCAGTTTGTGCCGGAATTTCACAATTTCCCGGCAAAGCCATGAAGATACAATGTTTAGGTCATCGTATCTTCCGTTGACGCCGTTCGCGGGGCTGCCTAGCGTGCCGCGCATGAACACGGTCACCCGCGCATATTTGGCTGAGACGATCTATGCCGAGGTCGGGCTCTCGCGCAACGAATCCGCCGAGCTGCTCGAAACCATGCTGGAACGGATTGCCGCCGCCCTCGAAGCCGGTGAATCCGTGAAAATCAGTGGCTTCGGCACCTTCTCTGTACGCCAGAAAGGGCAACGGATCGGCCGGAATCCCAAAACAGGTGTCGAGGTGCCCATCCTGCCCCGCCGCGTGCTGGTGTTCCGCCCGAGCCAGGTGCTCAAGGCCGAGGTCAACGGACTCACCCCGCCGGCCGATGATGAGAATGATGATTGACCAGATCAGGCTCTGAGGCCTTCCCCCTAGGCCTGCTGACCGACATATCTGCGCCGGTCGACGATCCGGCCGAGCCGGTTGGCGGTCGCGCACGCACCCGCAAGGCACCTGGCGCATTTCGCACAATCAGTGAGGTGGCCGACGAACTTCACGTGCCGCAGCATGTGCTGCGTTTCTGGGAAACCCGCTTCCCGCAGGTCCATCCGCTCAAGCGTGGCGGTGGCCGCCGCTATTACCGCCCGGATGACATCGCCCTGCTGCGCCGCATCGCCAGCCTGCTCTATGTCCAGGGCTACACGATCAAAGGCGTGCAACGCCTGCTGCGCGAGGGCGGCGGACGTCTGGCGGACGACATCCCGCCGGCCAGCGACTCCGAGCGCCTCGCCGCCGAGGCTGAACGCCGCGCCGCCATCGAGATGCCGGCACAGCCATTGATGCCCGGCCTGCTCGCCGAACCCGATCCCGACGCCACCCGCGCGCTCCGTGCCACCCTCAGCGGCGTTCTGACCGAGTTGGAGCAGCTGCGCGCATTGATCGGCTGAACCGCTCTGTGGACGACACTGCGGGAATCGCCGGTACCGCGATTGCCGACCGGGGCGCACGCTGCTACATCGCGCCCACGGTCGGAGCGTAGCGCAGTCTGGTAGCGCATCAGTCTGGGGGACTGGGGGTCGTGGGTTCGAATCCCGCCGCTCCGACCATCTTCCCCAACAGTCGGCGTCCCTGCTGACGCCAATTTCCAAAAGTTCTTTGGTTCTTTCTTTCAAGAAGGAACAGTCTCGCTTGGGTCTGTCCCCGCCGAAGAGGCCCCCGCCGGGGCCGCCCCCGCGGGGACGCAAGCCTACTTCACCAGATATTCAATCCGCCGATTCTGTGCCCGCCCCTCCTCGGTGTCGTTGCTGGCACGTGGATCGGCATCGCCGTGCCCCACCGCGGTCAGCATCGCCGGATCGACGCCGGCCGATACCAACACTGTCAGCACCGCGGTCGCGCGCGCCTGCGACAGCGTCTGGTTCAACGCGGCATCGCCGGTGTTGTCGGTATAGCCGGCGATCTCGATATGCGTACCGGCGGGCAGCTGCCGCATCAGCGCGGCGGCTCCCTGAAGCACGGCGACATTGTCCGGCGGCACGGTTGCGTCGGCGGTGGCGAACTCGATGCGCATCAGCACCAGCGTCCGCGCCAGATCGGCACTGCTGAAGCCGGGCTTGAGCGCTTTCAGCGCGCCCAGCACACGGTCGGGATCGTAGCTCGGCAGCACCACGCCATCGGTGCCGAACAACCCGCGCAGCGCCGCGAGCAGCTTGGCGCGGTCCACCCCGGCGGCCCAGCCGGCGAGCGTCAGCTTCGCCCCCTCGAACGTCGCGTCGATCCCCGGAACATGCAGCGCGGCCAGCGCCGCCGGCAGCGTATCGAGCCAGGCGGGCCGGGCGGCATGCGGATCGATACCGATCGCCCCGCGCACATGGTTCGCGCCGAACACCGACGCCAAGGCGGCCATCACCCGATCGCGCGTGGCGGCGTCGGGCAGCACACCGGAGATGGAGATCGTGTCGCCGATCGCCTTGAGCGAGAGCCGCGGGAGCACAGAGTTGATCGCCGCGCTGACCGAGGCCTGCGGGGTCGGTGCCTGCGGCGTGCGTCCGCCCAAAAAGATCAGCCCGAGAAACAACGCCAGCGTGGCCAGTATCGCCGGAATCGCGAAATCCTGCTGCGCCAGCACGCGCTCCGCATGGCCGTGGCCTTGACCGTCGTCATGCCCCTCATGGTGCGCAACGGCATACGGCGTCTCGTGCGGCAGGAAGGCCAGCGCCTGCGGCGGCAGCACCGCCGGCAGCGCACCATCCGGCGAGATCACACCGATCAGGCCGGGCAGCGCGGTCGCCAGGGCGTGCTCAACCGCCTCGGCTGAAAGATGCAGCTTCGCCGCGATCGCCGCCACCGACGCCGTTCCCAACGCGCGCCCGACCGAGCCGGCCGGCAACGCATCCGGGGCAGCGTTGGCCAACAGCCCAGCCGCTGGCGCGCCCGCCGACTGCAGCCGACCGAGCAGGCCCGCTAGCCCGGCCGGATCGGCGTGGATGCGCGCGATCACCTCGGCCAAAATCGCGCGCGCGGTCGGCGGCGTGAGATTGGACGCCGCGGCGATGCGCGCGATCAATGAATCGAACATGGATGCTGTCTCCTGCCATCAAAGCCTTGTCGCCGCGCCGCGCCACCAGCTGGTGTGCACCGCGCACGGGTCACGCCTGCGTGAGCCCACCGGAACGTTCTGCCGCACCGCCGCGCGCTTTCCAAGTCGCCCCCCTTGGGGCAGACATGGCGCGACACGATGTTCTCCAGAGTGTCACGCAGCCGCGGATGGCGGCGCGCGAGGAGAAATGGAGGCCCACCGATGACCAGCTACATGGTCCCCAAACAGATCAAGCGCATCAGCGTGCCGCAGCTGCGCGCGCGGAAGAACCTCGCCCCGATCGTCTGTCTCACCGCCTACACCGCCCCCACCGCCCGCCTGCTCGACCCGGTTGTGGACGTTCTGCTGGTCGGCGACAGCCTGGGCATGGTGATCTACGGTCTGCCCAGCACGCTCGGCGTCACGCTCGAGATGATGATCGCCCACAGTGCGGCCGTGGTGCGCGGCTCGGCCCGCGCCTGCGTTGTGGCCGACCTGCCCTTCGGCGCCTACCAGCAAAGCCCCGAACAGGCCTTCGCCGCCGCCGCGCGCCTGATGGCCGAGGCCGGCGTTGCCGCGGTGAAGCTCGAGGGCGGCGTGGCGATGGCCGAGACCGTCCGCTTCCTCACCGAACGCGGCATCCCGGTCATGGGCCATATCGGCCTGTTGCCGCAGTCTGTGAACGCCCAGGGCGGCTATTCGGCCCGCGGGCGCGACCCGGCTGAGGCCGAGACGATCTTGCGCGACGCCATCGCCATCGCCGAGGCCGGTGCGTTCTCCATGGTGATCGAGGGCGTGGTCGAGCCGCTCGCTCGCCGGATCACCGAGCAGGTTGCCGTCCCCACCATCGGCATCGGCGCCTCCGTCGCCTGCGACGGCCAGGTGCTCGTCACCGACGACATGGTGGGGCTCACCGGCGACCGTGTGCCGCGCTTTGTCCGTTCCTACGCGCAGTTGGGCGCCACCCTCGCCGAGGCGGCCGCGGCATTTGCGGATGATGTGACCAATCGGCGCTTTCCGGGCGAGGCCGAGATCTACCCGCAGGACAAAAGCAAGGCTTGAGGAAGAATTGGTCTTTTTTGAAAAAAAGAACCAAAAAACTTCTGCTAGCCTGTTCCCGGCGCGGAGACACCGCGCACTTGGAAGCCCAACCTGATGCATTGCCCATTCTGTGGACATGAAGATACTGCGGTGAAGGACAGCCGGCCCAGCGAGGATGGGTCGGCCATTCGGCGTCGTCGTTTTTGCCCGCATTGCGGCCAGCGCTTCACCACCGTTGAACGGGTGCAGCTGCGCGAACTCACCGTGGTGAAGACGGACGGCCGCCGCGTGCCCTTCGATCGCGACAAGCTCGCCCGTTCCATCCGCATCGCGCTGCGCAAGCGCCCGGTGCAGGAGGAACGCATCGAACGCATCGTCAACACCATCGTCCGCGACCTCGAAGGCAGCGGCGACAGTGACATCTCCACAACCCGCATCGGCGAAAATGTGATGGCCGCGCTCAAAGGCGTCGACGCCGTCGCCTATGTCCGCTTCGCCAGCGTCTACCGGGATTTCCGCGAGGCCCGAGATTTCGAGGATTTCCTGGGGTCTCTAGAGGTCCCCAAACCCTAGGCGTCGCAGGGCAAGGCTGTTAGGCACGCACTTTATCCTAGCACACCGGGCCACCATCTGACCGTCATGACTGATCTCGCTCACATGCGCGCCGCGCTCGCCATGGCCCGCCGCGGTCTGGGCGACACCTGGCCGAACCCCTCGGTGGGGTGCGTGCTGGTGCGCGACGGCCATGTGGTCGGCCGCGGCACCACCGCCGCCGGCGGCCGCCCACACGCCGAGGTACAAGCGCTTGCGCAGGCCGGAGATGCCGCGCACGGTGCCACCGCCTATGTGACGCTCGAACCCTGCTGCCACTGGGGCGCCACCCCACCCTGCACCGACGCGCTGATTTCGGCCGGCATCGCCCGCGTGGTGATTGGCGCGTCCGACCCCGACGCGCGGGTGAATGGCGGCGGCGCCGCCCGCCTGCGCGCCGCCGGGATCGAGGTGGTCGAGGCCGTGCTCGCCGACGAAGCCCATGAGCTGCTGGCCGGTTTCGCCAGCCGCACATTGCGTGGCCGGCCGCTGGTCACCCTCAAGCTCGCCAGCACCCTTGATGGCCGCATCGCCACGCGATCCGGCGAAAGCCAGTGGATCACCGGGCCCCAGGCACGCCGCGCCGCCCACGCCATGCGTGGCCGGTCAGACGCCGTGCTGGTCGGCGTCGGCACCGTGCTGGCCGACGATCCCGCGCTGACCTGCCGCATCGCGGGCTTCAAACGCACCCCGATCATCAGGGTGATCGCCGATTCGCATCTGCGCACCCCGCACGGCTGCCAATTGGTTGCCACAGCAGCCACCGACCCCACCTGGATCCTGCATCGAGACGGCGCCGACCCCGCGCGCCGCGCCTATTTGAAGGAGACAGGCGTGCGGACCATCGAAATCCAAAGCGCCGCGGCCGGAGTGGACCTGGCTGCCGGCCTTGCAGCGCTGGGCGCGGCCGGCATCACCCGCCTGCTGGTCGAGGGCGGCGCGCAGATCGCCGCGGCATTGCTGCGCGCCGGCCTCGTTGACCGCCTCGCCTGGTTTCACGCGCCCGCGGTGATCGGCGGCGACGGCTGGCCGTCGGCCGCCGCATTCGGTATCGAGAGCCTCGCCGCAATGCCGCGCTTCCGCCGCATCGCCACACGCCCCGTTGGAGACGACATGCTGAGCGAGTTCGCCGCGATGGAGAGCGCATAATGTTCACCGGCATCATCACCGGCCGCGGCGAGGTCCGCGCGATCACCCCCTTGGGCGCGGGCCGCGACATGCTGCTCACCATCGGCGCCCCCTGGCCGGACACCGCCGAGATCGCGCTCGGCGCCTCGATCGCCCATAGCGGCTGCTGTCTCACGGTGATCGAGCGCGGCCCGGACTGGTTCAGCGTTCAGGCCTCGGCCGAAACTCTGTCCAAGACCACCATGGGCTCGTGGGTGGTCGGCACCCAGATCAATCTCGAGCGCGCGCTGAAGGTCGGCGACGAGCTGGGCGGGCACATCGTCTCCGGCCATGTTGATGGTGTGGGCACGGTGATTTCCGCCACACCGGAAAATGAATCCGTGCGCTGGCGCTTCCGTGCACCCGACACGCTGGCGCGCTATATCGCGGCCAAGGGCAGCATCGCCATTGATGGCGTGTCGCTCACCGTCAATGAGGTTGATGGCCCTGAATTCGGCGTCAACATCATCCCGCACACCGCCACGGCCACCGGCTTCGGCCAGATGAAGCCAGGCGATGCGGTCAATCTCGAAATCGACATGCTGGCGCGTTACGTCGCCCGCCTCGCGGAGTTCCAATGACCGAGCCGTTCGCCACCGCCAACCTGTCCGACTATCTCTGCTCCGCCGAGGAGCTGATCGCCGAGGCCCGCGCCGGGCGCATGTTCATCCTCGTCGATGACGAAGACCGTGAGAATGAGGGCGATCTGGTGATCCCCGCCCAGTTCGCCACGCCGGACGCGATCAACTTCATGGCCCGCTACGCCCGCGGCCTGATCTGCCTGTCGATGACCCGCCAGCGCGTCGAGCAGCTCGGCCTGCCGCTGATGAGCCAGTCCAACGGCACCCGCCATCAGACCAATTTCACCGTTTCGATTGAGGCGAAGGATGGCGTCACCACCGGCATCTCCGCCGCTG
>CAIVDX010000117.1 GCA_903904805.1 uncultured Rhodospirillales bacterium | reverse complement strand
TGGCTGCATGATCACCGAAGGCGTGGTCAAGCGCGGCAGCGGCGTGCGCTTGCTGCGCGACGGTGTGGTGATGCACACCGGCGAACTGACGCAGTTGAAGCGCTTCAAGGACGACGTGAAGGAAGTGGCGCGCGGCTACGAGTGCGGACTGTCCTTCGCCGGCTATAATGATCTGCGCGAGGGTGATCAGGTCGAGTGCTACGAGACCGAGCTGGTGCCAGCTTGAAGGCGAAAGCCCGCGGCAAGACTGAGCAGCGGGGCCCAAGCACGCGGCAGCTTCGGGTGGCGGAGGAAGTCCGTCACCTGCTGTCCGCCTGTTTCAGCCGCGGCATGCTCAACGACCCGCATCTGGTCGGCGTGCATGTGACGGTGACCGAGGTGCGTATGACGCCGGACCTGCGCCACGCCACCGCCTTCGTGAGCTGCCTCGGCCGCCCGGACGTGGACAAGCTGCTGCCATCGCTGCGCCACGCCGCCCCGTTTCTGCGCGGCGAGTTGGCGAAATCCCTGAAGCTGCGCGGTGCCCCGGAGCTGCATTTCCAGGTGGATGAAACGCTGGATGAGGCGATGCACATCTCGAAATTGCTGAACGCGCCGGAAGTCAGGCGCGACCTGGATGCCCCAAAGGACCAAGCCAAGGATTCCTGAGCCACGGTCTCTGGTCTGGCACCTTACCAAAACCAACAAAAGTTCTTTGGTTCTTTCTTTCAAGAAAGAACCGCTGCTTAAGGCAGGGCTTTTTTGAAAAAAGAAGCAAAAGACTTTTATTCATGTGGGACTTTTTCGTGTCGAGAACTGTGATTTTCTGGAGAGACGTCTATGCGTAAGAAGCGCGGGCGGGCCATTGATGGTTGGCTGGTGATCGACAAGCCGGGCGGCATGACCAGCACCGATGTGGTGAACAAGGTCAGGCGCCGGTTCGATGCGCAGAAGGCCGGGCATGGCGGCACGCTTGATCCATTGGCGACGGGGGTGTTGCCGCTCGCCTTTGGCGCAGCGACCAAGACCGTTCCCTATGTGATGGATGGCACCAAGCTGTATCGCTTCACGCTGGCGATCGGTGAGGCGCGCGATACCGATGATGCCGATGGGGCGGTGGTGGCCACGTCGGATGTGCGGCCGACGAACGCGCAGTTCGAGGCGGCGTTGCCGGCGTTTCGGGGCGACATCATGCAGGTGCCGCCGGTCTATTCGGCGATCAAGGTGGCGGGCGAGCGGGCGTATGACATGGCGCGTGAGGGCCGGGCGCCGGAGCTGCCGCCGCGGCCGGCGCGGGTGGATCGGTTCGAGCTGATCGAGCGGCCCAGCCCGGAGATCGCGGTGTTCGAGGTGGAGTCCGGCAAGGGCGTGTATATGCGCAGCCTGGCGCGGGATCTGGCGATCGCCTGCGGCACGGTGGGCCATGTCGCAGCCCTGCGTCGGCTGCGGGTCGGCCCATTCATGGTGGCCCAGGCGATAACACTGGACAATTTGCTCACGGAGGAGGATAGCCAGCCGGCTTCTCCGGACCTCTTGCTTCCGGTCGCGACCGCGCTGGCCGACATCCCGGCGCTGGCCCTGACCTCGGCGGAGGCCTCCGATCTGTCACATGGACGGGCGATCAGCCTGGTTCAATTGATGGGCCGGATCCCGGCCGCGGCGAACCCCGATGGGGGTGTGCTGCGTGCCATGGCGGGGAGCCGCGTGCTGGGCTTGTGCAGGCTGGAAGATGGCCTGCTGAAGCCCGATCGGCTGCTGTAGCCGCACGTGTTTCTGTAACCCCTGTAGGAGTATGTGCGATGTCGATTACCGCGGAGCGCCGTACGGCGCTCGTGACCGACTATGCGACCAAGGCCGACGATACCGGCTCACCTGAGGTTCAGGTGGCGCTGCTCTCCGAGCGGATCGTCAACCTCACCGAACATCTCAAGATCCACGCGAAGGATTTCCACAGCCGCCGCGGGCTGCTGATGCTGGTCGGCCGTCGTCGCCGCCTGCTGGATTATCTGAAGCGCAAGGATCACGAGCGCTACGCCAGCCTGATCTCCCGCTTGGGCCTGCGCCGCTAATATGATCGCTGTGCGGTAAGGCTGGTCGGTCCCGCTTCCTTACCCGGCCACCCGACACGGATCGTTTCGGGGTAGCCGGGTGGGGTGCGGGACGGAGAAGGCTTACCGCGCAGCGGTCGGAGAACGACCCCCGCCGGTGACGGCGGGGTAATTGGACGAACGGCCCAGCTGTATCTATACGCTGGGCCGTATTCCGATCGCCAATGGTGGTGGTCGGACACTCGCCGCGACTGGCGGCGGACGATCGGATTTCGGTCCGTGCGCTGCTCCGCATTCGGGGTTCTCACGGCGCCTCCGGCCACATGGTTGCGGCCCTGCCCCGGTTCGCCTGGCATCCGCTTCGCGGTCTCCTCATCGAGCCGCCCCCATGCCGCCCGAGTCGCCGCGCCCGAGGCAGCTGCCACCCGAGCCCGGCCATCCGTCTCCCCGCGGCATGCGAAGGAAGACACATGTTCGACAAGTATTTCCGCAAGGAAATCGAATGGGGTGGGCGCACGCTCATCCTCGAGACCGGCAAGATCGCGCGCCAGGCTGATGGCGCGGTGCTGGTCCGCTATGGTGACAGCATCGTGCTGTGCACCGCCGTGGGCGCCAAGAGCGCCAAGCCCGGCCAGGATTTCTTCCCGCTGACCGTGAACTACCAGGAAAAGGCGTTCGCGGCCGGTAAGATCCCCGGCGGCTTCTTCAAGCGGGAGGGGCGCCCCTCGGAGAACGAGACGCTGGTCAGCCGCCTGATCGATCGCCCGATCCGCCCGCTGGTCCCCGAGGGGTTCCGCAACGAGGTGCAGGTCGTCGCCACCGTGCACAGCCACGATATGGAGAATGACCCCGACATCGTGGCGCTGATCGGCTGCTCGGCGGCGCTGACGCTCTCCGGCATTCCGTTCTTCGGCCCGGTGGGCGCCGCCCGCGTCGGCTATATCGATGGCCAGTATATCCTCAACCCGACGATGGAGCAGACCGAGACGTCCAAGCTCGATCTCGTGCTCGCCGGCACCATCGAGGGCGTGCTGATGGTCGAGTCCGAGGCGTCCGAGCTCAGCGAGGACATCATGCTGGGCGCCGTCACCTTTGGCCATGCCGCCTTCCAGCCGGTGATCCAGGCGATCATCGAGCTCGCCGAGGTTGCCGCCAAGGAGCCCTGGGCGCTGACCGAGGTCTCCGCCGAGCAGGTCGCGCTGGCCGCGAAGGTGGACAGCCTGGCCCGCGCCTCGCTCGCCGAGGCCTATCTCGAGAAGCAGAAGGGTGTCCGTCAGGACAAGGTTGCCGCCGCGAAGAAGGCCGCCGCTGCCGCGCTCACCGCCGAGGGCATCGATCCCACCGCCGCCAAGGGCCTGTTCAAGGACCTGGAAGCCGACATCGTCCGCAACGCCATCCTCGACACCGGCCTGCGCATCGATGGTCGCGACACCCGCACCGTTCGCCCGATCATCGGCGAGGTGGGCGTGCTGCCGCGCGCGCATGGGTCTGCCCTGTTCACCCGCGGCGAGACCCAGGCGCTCTGCGTTGCCACGCTGGGCACCGGGCAGGACGAGCAGATCATCGACGCGCTCGAGGGCGAGTATCGCGAGCATTTCATGCTGCACTACAACTTCCCTCCCTACTCGGTGGGTGAGACTGGCCGCATGGGCAGCCCGGGCCGTCGTGAGATCGGCCATGGCAAGCTCGCCTGGCGCGCGATTCATCCGGTGCTGCCGGCGAAGGACAAGTTCCCGTACACCCTCCGCGTGGTCAGCGAGATCACCGAGAGCAACGGCTCATCATCGATGGCCACCGTCTGCGGCAGCTCGCTGGCGCTGATGGATGCCGGCGTGCCGCTGGTGCGCCCGGTCGCGGGCATCGCCATGGGCCTGATCAAGGAAGATCGCGGTTTCGCGGTGCTGTC
>CAIVDX010000116.1 GCA_903904805.1 uncultured Rhodospirillales bacterium | reverse complement strand
GGTGATGCCGAGCAGCGCGACCACCGCGAAGCCCAGTCCGGCGTAGAAATCCGCCGACCAGGCGAGCTTGGTCCACACCACCAGCAGCACGCCGGCGAAGCCCAGCACGAAGCCCAGCCACTGCATCCGGCTGATCCGCTCGCGCAGCAGGACCGGCGCGAGGGCCGCCGTGAGCACCGGCTGCAGCCCGGCCACCAGCGAGACCATCCCAGCGGGAAAACCGAAGCTGATCGCGGTGAACACGCCCCCCAGATAGGCCGCCTGCAGCATCAGCCCGGCGATCGCGGCGTGGGCGATGGCGCGCGGGCCCGGCCAGGGGGCGCGGCTGGCCACCACCAGCGCGCCGAGGATGGCGATCACCCCGAGCATCCGCAGGGTGAGGAAGGTCATCGGTGGCGCATAGGGCAGGCCATATTTGGCGCCGACGAAGCCGGCCCCCCACAGCAGCACGAACACCGCCGGTGCCAGTTTCGCCCACACCGCCAGCAGACCCGCGCGACTCATGCCATCCCCCACCTGCCCGGCAGTTTCGCCCGCCGATGCCGCCTGGGCCAGTTGCCGGCTTGCCCGTCAGCCATGCGCACCCGAGACTGCGGCCAATCGGGGAGGACCGGATCATCACGTCGGGCCGCGGCAAAGGCTGGTTGGGTGGGTTGTTGCTGGCGCCGCTGGCCTGGCTGGTGCTCGCCCCGCTCATCGTCACCGCGCTGATCGCCTTCAAGCCGAGCGGCTTCCTCGGCGACCCCGGCTGGGGGTTCGACAGCATCATCGCCGTCTATACCGACGCCTCGCTGCTCGGACCGGCGGCGAACTCGCTGATCTTCGCCACCGCCGCCGCGCTGCTCGCCATGGTGCTGGGCACCGCGCTCGCCTTCCTCACCGAGCGCTGCGCGCTGCGCGCCCCGGCGGCCCTGCGCGCGGCCTTCGTGCTGCCGATGGCGATCCCGCCCTTCATGCTGGCGATGGGCTGGAGCCTGCTGCTCAGCCCGCGCACCGGCAGCATCAACATGCTGCTGAAGACCTGGTTCGGCCTCGCCACGCCTTTGTTCAACATCTCCAGCATGTCCGGGATGATCTTTGTCGAGGCGCTGTCGCTGGCCCCTTCGGCGTTCATCGTGATCGCGCCGGCGATGCGCGCCATCGATGCCGCGCTGGAGGAGGCGGCGATCCTCAATGGCGGGGCGGTCAGACGGCTGCGCCGGGTGAACCTGCCTTTGCTGCGGCCGGCCCTGCTCGGCGCCTTTCTGTATCTGTTCATCGTCAGCCTGATGGTGTTCGACATTCCCGGCACCATCGGCATGCCGGTGGGCATCGAGCTGCTCTCGACCCGCATGTATGACATGGTGAACAACGCGCCGACGGGCCTGCCGGATTATGGCGGCATCAGCGCGCTCTCGCTGATGGCGATCCTGCTGCTGACCGGCGCCTGCCTGCTCTATCAAAGGCTGATGGCGCGCGCGGCGCGCTTCGTGACGGTCACCGGCAAGCCCGCGCGCATCCGGCGGATCGATCTGCGCGGCTGGACGCCGGTGGCCTGGGCGGGAATCGCGGTCTATCTGCTGATCGCGGTGGTGCTGCCGGTGGCGACCATCGCCTGGACCTCGCTGCTGCCCTACCCGATGCCGCCCGGTGCCGCGGCCCTGGCCCAGCTCAGCCGACAGCAGCACCAGGCGGTGGCCGCCGACCCGATGATCGCCACCGCCGCGTGGCATTCGCTGAGCATCGCGCTGATCGCCGCCTGTGGCGCCACGCTGCTGGGACTGGCCGCCGGCTGGGTGGCGGTGCGGCGGGGCGGGATGCTGGGGCGGGGCATCGACCTGCTGGCCTTTCTGCCGCTCGCTCTGCCTGGCGTGCTGATCGGCACGTCGCTCGCCAATCTCTATCTCGCGGTGCCCTGGATGGGGATGTATGGCCGGGTGGGGATCATCGCGATCGCGCATCTGACGGTGTATCTCAGCTTCGCCTCGCGCTCGCTGAATGCCGCGATCCGGCAGCTGCATCCCGACCTCGAGGCCGCCTCGGCGCTGTGCGGCGCCAGCGGGTCGCGCACCGCCTGGAGAATTCTTGCCCCGCTCGCCGCGCCGGCGCTGGCCGCCACCTTCCTGTGGGTGTTCGCCCACTCATTGCGGGAGCTCTCGGCGGCGCTGCTGCTGCAGGGGCGCGACAACGCCACGCTGCCCACCCTGCTGTTCGGCGCCTGGTCGCAGGGCCAGGCCGGGCGCGCGGCGGCGGTCGGGCTGTGGCTGCTGCTGATCCTGCTGGCTCTGGTGCTCGCCGGGCATCTGCTCGCCAGACTGGCCGGGCGCGCCAGAGCGCCCTAGACTGCGCGAAACACCAAGGGGGAGGCTTCCGAATGTCGAACTTTCCATCCAGCAACGCCGATATCCTGGCCTCGGCCACCACCCGCGGCCTGCCTCGCCCGGTGGCGATCACGCCGGCCAGCACGCGCGACTACATCGCCGCGTTGGACAATTTTCACCGCGTCTTCGCCATCCGCCCCGGCGATCATGTGGTGATGCTGACCGACCCGCTGCTCGACCCGCGCGTGATCGAGGCGGTGCAGGGCGTCGCCAAGGCGCGCGGTGCGAGCTTCATCTCCTACATGGGCGAGAGCACCCGCTATGTCGCGGTGCCCGAGGAGGCGCGGGCGCTGCTGGAGCGCGCCACCTTCGTTGTGTCCACCTGGTTCGCCTCGGTGTTCGATCCGTTCTGCATTGGCCTGCGCAGGAAGAAGGGCCAGCGCTGGGTGAAGATCACCTTCTTCCGCAACATCGATCTGTGGCACACGCCGCAGGCGCGTTTCCCCGTTGAGATCGTCGGCGAGCTGATCCGGGCCACCTCGCGGCTGTATCCCGAGCATGGCCCGTTCGAGATGCGCATCACCGACCCGCGCGGCACCGATTTCCGCATCCCCTTCTCCGCCGCGATGCGCGAGCGGATGCGCACCGACAATCGCTGGCGCGGCCGCAACTGTGCCGATGAGGATGGCTGCTACGTGCATTACATGGCCACCCATGGCCCCAACATCTACGACCCGCTCATGGTCGGCCACGACCCCGACACCAAGGTGGGTCTCACCGGCATCATCCGCCCGCAATGGGCGGTGGGATTCGCCAAACCCTTCGAGGATCCGCCGGAAGTCGAGTTCCGCGACGATCGCGTGGTGGCCGTGCATGGCCGCTCGGAGGAGGCGAAAATCCTGCGCGACTTCATCGTCGGCGGCACGCTGGAGGAACTTGGCTGCGGGCATAATCCGAAGGCGCCGCGCTTTGACATCTACCCCGCCGGGCCCAACTCGCCGGGCGCGCTGCATTTCGGCATCAACGGCCCGCATGAATCGGAGTATCTGCGGCGGGCCATGCCGGATTGGGAAGAACCGCATGTGCATATGGATCTCGTCTGCTTCGACGCCACGGTGACTGCGGGCAATTCCACCCTGATCCAGGATGGCATGCTGCTCTCGCTGCGCGATCCGGCGGTGGTCGCCACGGCGGCGCGATATGGCGATCCTGTCGAGCTGCTCGAAGGATTCCCGGTGTAGCATGCAGCGCCGCAGCCTGATCGGCGGCCTCGCCGTCCTGCCCCTTGGTGCGGCGCCGTTCAGCGCCCGCGCCGCCAATGACGTGGCCAGGGAGCTCGCCGGTCTGGCGAAGACCCGCCCGCCGGTGCTGTGGTCGGAAAGCTCCGATGCCGCCGGCATCGCGAAAGTTATTGCCGCCTTCAATGAGGATTGGCCCGAGATCAAGGTCGAGTTCATCCGCGACACCGGCGGCAACACGCTCGCGGCCAAGGCGCTGCAGGAGGCGCAATCCGGTGGCATCCCGGCCGCCCTGCTCACCGGCGATGCCGGCCAGTTCGCCGCGCTCGAACAGCGTGGCCTGCTGGAG
>CAIVDX010000115.1 GCA_903904805.1 uncultured Rhodospirillales bacterium | reverse complement strand
ATTGATGTTTCGAATCGTGACCGAATGACGCGAGCAGGATTGCCACCAACTATCTGGTATGGAGCCACATCCTTAACGACCACTGCGCCGCCCGCAATGACTGCGCCATCGCCTATTGTGACGCCACCACGGATAAAAGCATTGGCGCCGATCCAGACATCATTACCAATGACAACTGCGCGTTGAGTTTCAAACGGCGGAGCTTCAACGTAGGGAACAGCGCCGGCATGCACGATGTTGCGCCAATTATTCGCCTCTGGAAAATAGCCGAGCCATGACGTCGTCAGCCGGTCGGTTGGATGATCTCCAAGGCCAATCATCGCACCAGCCGCGATCGAACAATATCGACCGATCATGGCGTGCACCACGCCTCCGACCAAACCAGAAAAAGCCCCAAGCTTGAAGGGAAGACCTGAATGAAAATAGGCGCTACAATTAGACGGTCCTTCAAATTCGGTGTCTATGTGCACGCCCTGATAGCCAATGTGGCGAGGCATAACTATCCCCGCCGCTTCCATGACATCGTAAACCTGATGCGTTAGATTGATATTCCGGACGGGTGACCCAAGCATGTGTGTGTCCCTCTTTGACGCCAAACGCGACCAGCCATATGTGCCTGCCTTTTGGCTCTACCGACAATCCGCCCGCCGCCAGCTGTCGCCGTCAACGGCTCACTGCCGATAGTGGATAGCGTATAACTCCCTATCAGCTGGCAACTTGGTATAGTAGCACCCTCAAAGAAGTATCGGCGACAGATTTGAAACAGTTATTGGTCTAACATCGATTGTGCGTCACCGCACCCATTCTCAGAACATTTTTCTCTGCACAGATTGCAGGTGCTACAAACAATGGCTTAGCGGAAGCGGATGAGCGATAAAATATCATGCTGAACATCATCGCGCGCGACGGGTTTCGGTGGGAGGATCCGTTCCTTCTTGCAGAGCAACTGACCGATGAGGAACGCATCGTCGCTGCCTCCGCACGGGCATTTGCGACCGATGAACTGCTGCCGCGGGTCACCGAAGCCTATTTGAGCGAACGGTTCGACCCGAGCCTTTATCCGGCGATGGGGGCGATGGGGCTGCTCGGGCCGATGATCCCCACCGAATATGGCGGGGCGGGAGCGGGAGCCGTCGCCTATGGGCTGTTCGCGCGCGAGATCGAACGGGTGGATTCCGGCTATCGCTCGATGCTCTCGGTGCAGTCGTCGCTGGTGATGCACCCGATCCACGCCTATGGCAGCGAGGCTCAGAAGCGCACCTGGCTGCCGCGCCTGGCCGCCGGCACCGCGATTGGCTGCTTCGGCCTGACCGAGCCCGATGCCGGCTCGGATCCGGGGGCGATGAGCACCCGTGCCGAGCGTGTCGCCGATGGCTGGCGCATCACCGGGCGGAAGGCCTGGATTTCCAATTCGCCGGTGGCCGATATGCTGATCGTCTGGGCGAAGTCGATCCCCGATGGCGGCAAGATACGGGGCTTTCTGCTCACCCCCGGGCTGGCCGGGCTGTCAACGCCCGCGCACAAGGGCAAGCTGAGCCTGCGTGCCTCGATCACCGGCGAGATCGTGATGGATGGGGTGGTGGTGGCCGACGAGGCGATGCTGCCGGGCGCGCTGGGGCTGTCCGGCCCGTTCGGCTGCCTCAACCGGGCGCGCTATGGCATCTGCTGGGGCACGATGGGCGCGGCGGAGGATTGCTGGCTCCGCGCGCGCGACTACGCGATGACCCGCAGCACGTTCGGCCGCCCGATCGCCGGCACGCAGCTGGTGCAGAGCAAGCTGGTGGAGATGCAGACCTCGGTGTCACTGGGTTTGTTGGGGGCGCTGCGGCTCGGCCGGATGTTTGAGGCGGGCAGCGCGACGCCGGAGTTGGTCTCGCTGATGAAGCGCGCGAATTGTCGCACCGCACTGGATGTGGCGCGGGTGGCGCGCGACATTCACGGCGCGAACGGCATCGCCGCGGAGATGCATGTCATGCGTCACGCGCAGAATCTGGAAACCGTCTTCACCTACGAAGGCACCCATGACATCCACACGCTGGCCCTGGGCCGCGCGCAGACCGGCCTGTCTGCGTTCTAGCTTTCACAAGTTTTTGCTTCTCTTTTTCAGAAAAGAAGCGCGTTCTCAATGGCTTACTTGGACTTCGCCGAGTTGCTTGAAGGTCTTCGGGTCCAGCAGCAGGATCCTGTCCGGCCCTCCCCCCTGCACCAGCACCGCCAGTCGATCCGGTGTTGAGGCCAGCGAGACGATGTGCGTGCCGGCGGGCTGGTCCAGCGAGATCGGGGCAGAGGTGCCGGCAGGCAGGCTCGACAGGCGGCGGGCGATGGTGACACCAATCACCGCGATGCCCACCACGATCAGCGTTGTCATCACCGCGATCGCGATTTTCAGACCCGTCATAGGAAAGTCCCCCGCCCTGCTCCATCTGTTGTCTTATGCGCACCGCCGACATGGTTGATCCAGGGCCTGGCACCACGCTGGTCGAGCGGGTTGCCGGCGAGGCCGATGTGGGCAATCGCGCCGATCGGTTTCTGGCGGAGATTTCTGGGCTCTCGCGCGCCCGGGTGAAGGCGCTGATCGAGCAGCGCCAGGCCAGCCGGGACGGCCAGGTGCTGGGGCAGCCGGCCGAGGCGGTGCGGCTGGGGTCGGTCTATGCGCTGCACGTGCCGCCGCCGATCGCCGCCTGGCCGGAGGCGCAGGCGATCCCGTTCCCGATCCTGTTCGAGGACGAGCATCTGATCGTGCTCGACAAACCGGCGGGGCTGGTGGTGCATCCGGCACCTGGCAATCAGGACGGCACGCTGGTGAACGCGCTGCTGGCGCATTGCGGCGACACGCTGCCGGGGATCGGCGGCGAGAAACGGCCGGGGATCGTGCATCGGCTGGATAAGGACACATCGGGCGTGATGGTGGTGGCGAAGACCGAGTTCTCGCTGGCCACTCTGTCGGCCCGGTTCGCCGCGCGCGACATCGAGCGGGCCTATCTGGCATTGTGTTGGGGCCTGCCCTCGCCGGCGTCGGGTGAGATCGAGGCGCCGATCGGGCGCGACCCGAAGGAGCGCACACGGATGGCGGTGGTGGGCCATCACGGCAAGGCCGCGCTCACCCGCTACCGGACGAAGCAGCATTGGAGCCTGGCGGCGAGCCTGCTGGAGTGCCGTCTGGCAACCGGGCGGACACATCAAATTCGCGTGCATCTGGCCCATATCGGCCACCCTCTGGTGGGCGACCCGGTGTATCTGCGGCGGGTGCCGACGGCGGCGCGGAATATGAAGGAGCCGGCGCGCACCGCACTCTTGGATTTTCCCAGACAGGCTCTACATGCCTTCCTGTTAGGTTTTAACCACCCTGTAACCGGAGAGGGTCTTCATTTCGAAAGCCCTTTGCCGGATGACTTTTCCAGCCTACTTGCGACCTTGGACCAGATACCCGACTAACGCCGTCGGGATTTATTGACAGGACCTCTCTGGTCTTCTATAACCGGTTTGTCTGAAGCGGCGGGCGTGCTGCGACAGACTGGCCGTCCGGGGCCCGCGTCGCCTCTATGGTGCGGGACGCGTCTCCGGGACTTGATGGCCTCCATCGCGCCCATTCCAAACGTGCCTGCAACGGCTGATCGCCACGCCTTCGGGGTGGGGCAGCGTTTTCAGGTCAAAAGGAGAGTTCTGTGGCATCTGCCATGATGAGCGTCGCACCCGAGGGCAACCTCACCCGCTACCTGCAGGAAATCCGCAAGTTTCCGATGCTGACGCATGAGGAGGAACTGCGCCTGTCCAACGCCTGGCGTGACAACGGGGACACGGAGGCCGCGCACAAGCTGGTCACCTCGCATCTGCGCCTGGTCGCTAAAATCGCCATGGGCTATCGCGGCTACGGCTTGCCGGTGGGCGAGCTGATCAGCGAGGGCAATGTCGGGATGATGCAGGCGGTCAAGCGCTTTGACCCCGATCGCGGT
>CAIVDX010000114.1 GCA_903904805.1 uncultured Rhodospirillales bacterium | reverse complement strand
CGCTTCCGCCCCCTCGTGTGACCCGCTAGTGTGTCGCAACAAGAATCGAGGGAACGAGCCAATGAGCGCCACATCACAGCAATCGGGCCAGCACATCGTCGCCCGCATCGAACGCCTGCCCAGCTCGCCCTGGCAGCTGCGCATGCGCGCGCTTGTCGGCGTCGCCTTCTTTTTCGACGGCTTTGACGCCCTCACCATCGCCTTCGTCCTGCCCGCCCTGATCCCGCTGTTCCATCTCACCCCGGTGGACATCGGCACCCTCATCGCCATCGGCTATGCCGGCCAGGCGCTCGGCTCGGTGTTCTTCGGCTGGCTCGCCGAACGCATCGGCCGCGTGCCCTGCGGCATGATGTCCTGCGCCATCTTCGCCATCTTCTCCCTCGCCTGCGCCTTCGCCCCCGGCTTCGAATGGCTGGTCGCCCTCCGCTTCCTCCAGGGCCTCGGCCTCGGCGGCGAGATGCCGGTGATGCAGTCCTACCTGAACGAATTCTCCCGCACCCATCGCCGCGGCCGCTTCGCGCTGCTCACCCAGCTGCCCTTCGCCTTCGGCATCGCCGTCACCTCCCTGGTCGCCGCCTGGGTGGTGCCGAATTTCGGCTGGCAATGGATGTTCGTGATCGGCGCGCTGCCCGGCTTTCTCACCCTGTTCTTCCGCCAGATTCTGCCGGAGAGCCCGCGCTGGCTGGTCAGCGTCGGCCGGGTCGCCGAGGCATCCGCGGTGATGGACCGTGTCGAGGCCAGCATCACCGCATCCGGCATCGCCCTGCCGCCGCTGCCCACCGTCGCGCGCGAGGCCGAGCCCGCGCGCGGCAAATTCTCCGACCTGTTCCGCGGCATCTACGCCACCCGCACCCCGGTCATCTGGGCGCTGTGGGTCTGCACCTATCTCGCCTCCTATGGCCTGTCCGCCTGGATGCCCTCGCTCTACCGCACCGTCTTCCACCTGCCGGTCGATGTCGCGCTGCGCTACAGCGTCTACAACTCCATCGCCCTGTTCCTCGGCGGCTGCCTGATCACCGCGACGATCGACATCATCGGCCGCAAGACCTGGATCGCCACCGCCCTGCTGATCGCCGGCGTGGTGCTGATCGGGCTGTATCAGGCCCCGGTGATGGCGGCGCAGAGCGTGATGCTGGTCTGCCTCATCCCGTTCTTCTGCATCGGCGCCATCTCGCTCGTCATGGGCCCCTACACGGCGGAGAACTACCCCACCAACCTGCGCGCGCTCGGCGCCGGCGTGGGCAATGCCTGGCTGCGCGCCACCTCGGTGGTCGGCCCCTATCTGGTCGGCTGGATGGTGGCGAGCGAGGGCCTCGGCGGCGTGTTCGTGATGTTCGGCGCGGTCGCCGCGCTCGGCGGTCTGGTCGCCGCCTTCTTCGCCACCGAAACCCGCGGCCGCCTGCTCGAAGAGGTCTCGCCTGTTGTCAGCTAGGTCCGGAGACAACCGCCCCGTCGCCCTGGTGACGGACTATGCCTGGCCGGATCTCGACATCGAGCGGTCCATCCTCGCGGCGGCGGGCATCGCGCTCGCCGCCGGACCAGGGCCGCTGATCCCCGCCGCGCAGGTCACCGATCTCGTCCGCGCCCACAACCCCGCGGCCATCCTCACCAACTGGGCGGTGGTGGATGAAGATGCCGTCGCCGCACCCAGCGCCCTGCGCGTCGTCACCCGTCTCGGCGTGGGGCTGGACAACATCGCCACCACCGCCGTCCGCGCCCGTGGCGCCGTCGTCACCAACGTGCCGGATTACTGCGTCGAGGAGGTGTCCGACCACGCGGTGGGCCTGCTGCTCGATTGGGCGCGCGGCATCTCACGCTTCTCGGCGGAGGTGCGCGCCGGGCTGTGGGCGCCCCAGACCGCGCGCCTGCACCGTGTGGCTGACCTCACCGTGGCATTGCTCGGCCTGGGCCGCATCGGCAGCCGCACCGCCGCCAAGCTCGCCCCGTTCGGCTGCACCCTGCTCGGCGTCAACCGCTCCGGCGCCATGCCGGCCGGGGTGCAGGCGGCCACGCTGCCCCAGGCGCTGGAAGCCGCCGACGTGGTGATCGTCCATCTGCCCGGCGCGCCGGACACGAAGCACCTGCTGAACGCGGCCGCCTTCGCCCGCCTCCGCCCCGGCGCGCTGGTCATCAATGTCGGCCGCGGCGCGGTGATCGATACCGATGCGCTGGTCGCCGCCCTCGCCTCCGGCCAGGTGGGGGCCGCCGCGCTGGACGTGCTGGAAACCGAACCGGAGCCCGCCCCCGCCTTGCGCGACGATCCGCGCGTGGTCATCACCCCGCACATCGCCTTCACCTCGTCCGCGGCACTTGCCGATCTGCGCCGCAAGGCCGCCGAGGATGTGGTGCGCGTGCTCACCGGCATCGCACCGCTCTACCCATGCCCCTGATGCCTCCCATATGAAGGCCTCACCAGTTCCACGGAGCGCGCCATGAGCCTGTATGATTTCTCCGCCAAACTCGGCACCGGCGAGATGAAGAGCCTGGCCGATTTCCGCGGCCAGGTGCTGCTGATCGTCAATGTCGCCTCCAAATGCGGCTTCACCCCGCAATATCAGGGCCTGCAGGAGCTGTATGAGACCTACGGCCCCAAGGGCTTTTCCGTGCTCGCCTTCCCCTGCGACCAGTTCGGCCACCAGGAGCCCGGCACGGATGCCGAGATCCGCAATTTCTGCGACACCAGCTACAAGATCACCTTCCCGCTGTTCAGCAAGATCGAGGTGAACGGCGATGGTGCCGACCCGATCTACAAATATCTGAAAAGCGAGAAATCCGGCCTGCTGATCAGCGCGATCAAATGGAACTTCTCGAAATTCCTGATCGGCCGCGACGGTGCGGTGATCGAGCGCTACGCCCCCACCGCCACGCCGGCCTCGATCGGCCCCGACATCGCCAAGGCGCTCGCCGCCTAGTTCAGAAAGCGCGTGTCCACCACATCATCATAGGGCAGCGGCTTGGTGATCGCCTTGATCTGCAGCAGGGTGGCCACGACATTGTCGTAGCTGTCCGGGCTCACATGGGCATCCAGCGGATAGGCCATGTGGTCGTGGATCGTTTCATGCGCGATGCGCGCGAGCATCTCAGCCGGCATCTCCGGGAAGTGCGCCAGACAGACGGCGAGCGCGAAGGCATCATCGTTGAACAGCCGCGTCTGCGCCTCGGCGATCGCGGCGACATAGTTCCGCATCACCTCGCCGCGCGCCCCGGTGAGGTCCTCGCCGCGGATCACGATCGATTGTTCCTGATAGGGCTTGTCGCGGAAATCCATGATCGGCTTGCCGGTCTCCAGCATCTTGGTCAGCGACGGCGGCGACGCCGTGGCCGCCTGCACCTGCTTGTGCTGGAACGCCACCACCACGGTGGAGGCCGAACCCAGCCCAAGGATGCGCACATCCCGCTCCGGGTCCATGCCCGCCGCGAGGATCCAAGCCCGCGTGCCCACATCGGTCGCCGAGCCCACCGCGGTCACCCCGATCGTCAGCCCCTTGAGGTCCTGCGCGGTCTTGTAGGGCGCATCAGCGGGGATCACGATCGCATATTGCTGCCGCTGGCTGATCGAGCCGATGATGCGCACATCCTGCCCCTTGCTGCGCATCTTCACCGCCTGGTCGGCGGAGCCCGAGAACACATCCACATCCCTGCTGAGCAGTGCCGAGGCTCCCGCCGGCCCGCCCTTCATCGTCACCACGCTGAGCGTGATGCCCCGCCTGGCGAAATAGCCCCCCTCGATGGCGGCGTATGTCGGTAAATTCCCGAAATAATGATTCGCCTCCGACGTCTTCATCGCCGTCTGCGCGTGCGCTGTCAGCGGCACCAGGCTTCCGCACAGCAGTGCCAAAAGTGCGAAAGCGTGGTGTGCCGTCTTTCCAAAAAGGAAGAGTCCCTGCGTCGTCATAGTGAAATATCCGGCTTCCAGTTGAGCAGCCGCGCCTCCAGCTGCTTGATCATCGCATTGAGCGCATAGGACAGCCCGATCAGCACCATCACCCCCGCCATCACCCCGGTGCTGTCGAACTGGCCGCCGGCCCAGGAGAGGTACCAGCCGATACCTTCCGAACTCGCGATGAACTCACCCACGATGGTGCCGATCAGCGCCATGCCCACGCCGGTCTTCAAACCGGCGATGATCCAGGGGATCGCGTATGGCACACGCACCTTCAGCAGCAGCTGGCGCTTCGTCGCCCCCAGCGCCTTGATCGCGTTGAGCAGGCCGAGATCGGTCTGGCGCATGCCGATATTGGTGGAGAGCAGCGTCACGAAGAACACCATCGAGGTGGCGACCGCGACCTTCGATCCGATCCCGATGCCGAACCAGACGATGAACAGCG
>CAIVDX010000113.1 GCA_903904805.1 uncultured Rhodospirillales bacterium | reverse complement strand
CTATGACGCTCGGCGCCAGCCTGTTCTGCGGCCTCAACCTCGCGCGCAAGGGCACGCCGGAGCAGAAGGCCGCCTTCATCCCCCGCCTGCTCGCCGGCGAGATCCGCATGGGCATCTCGATGTCCGAACCCGACGCCGGCTCAGACCTCGGCGGCATGCGCACGCTCGCGGTGCGCGACGGTGACCATTACGTCATCAACGGCCAGAAACTGTGGGCCAGCGGCGTGGGCGCGAAGAACACCGTCATCAACATGTATGTCCGCACCCAGCCGACCGGCTCGATCCGCCAATCGATGTCGCTGTTCCTGATCGACAACGACACCCCAGGCCTGGAACTGCGCAAGCTCGACATGCTCGGCCGCCATTGCTGCGGCACCTATGAGATCTTCCTGCGCGACGTACGCGTGCCGGCCGACCGCCTGGTGGGCGGTGAGAACCAGGGCTGGGCCTGCGTGTTGGCGGGGCTGAACACCGAACGTGTGGTCGCCGCCGCCTGCGACACCGGCACCGCCACCGGCATCCTGGAGATGGCGCTCGCCTACGCCAAGGAGCGCAGCCAGTTCGGCCGTCCCATCGGCAGCTTCCAGGCGATCGGCCACCAGTTGGCCGACATGGCCGTGGAGGTCGCCGCCGCCCGCGCGCTCACCCGCCACGCCGCGTGGAAAGTCGACCAGGGCGAGGATGCGCTGGCCGACATCACCATGGCCAAGCTGAAGGCCGCCGAGACCTTCGTCAGCTGTGCCGCCCGCGGTGTGCAGATCATGGGCGGCTACGGCTACAACAAGGAATTCGAGATGGAACGCCATTTCCGCGACAGCCGTGCCGCCACCATCGCCGCTGGCACCTCCGAGGTGCAGCGCAACCTGATCGCCGGGTTGCTTGGCGTGAAGGTGCAGTAGACGCTTTGCTTTTGCGGCAGCCCGCCCCACCGCGCTATTATCGGTTGGCCGACGCCACCGCTGCAGGCCCATGCGCACCTGGCCTGCCGGCAGCCGACCGCCTGAACCGCTCCGCCCACCTGTCATTTGACAAGTACGCCCCGCCTGCGGTTTGTGCCGCCACATCCGACACCGCCTGAAAGGCGACCCAGCTTGTCCGCCTCGTCGTCCGCCGCCATCCCGCCCAGCCAGACCAGCCTCGCCTTCGACGACCTGCGCGATGGCCTGCGCAAACCCGACCTCTGGCTGATGCTCGGCTGGCAGGATATCCGCCGCCGCTATCGCCGCTCGGCGCTCGGGCCGTTCTGGCTCACCTTGTCGATGGGCGCGATGATTGGCGGCATCGGCGTGGTCAATTCCGGCCTGTTCGGCGTGGCCATGGGTGAGTTGCTGCCCTCGATGAGCCTGGGCATCGTGCTGTGGTCGCTCATCTCCACCTGCATCACCGAAGGCTGCGCCGCCTTCACCGGCTCGGAGCCGCTGATCCGCCAGTCGCGCCAGCCCTTCACCGTCTATCTGATGCGTGCGTTGTGGCGAAACCTGATCATCTTCGCCCACAACATGGTGATCGCGCTGATCGTGCTGGCGATCTGGCCGCCGCAGAACTGGTGGCTGGTGCCGCTTGCCCTCATCGGCCTGGTGCTGCTCCTGCTGAACGTCGGCTGGATGATGCTGCTGGCCGGGGTGATCTGCACCCGCTTCCGCGACCTGCCACAGATCGTCGCCTCGGTGCTGCAGATCATGTTCTTCGTCACACCGATCTTCTGGCTGCCGACCCAGCTGAAGGGCCTGCGCGCCATCATCGTCGAATTCAACCCGATCTATCACATGCTCGAACTCGTCCGCGCCCCACTGCTGGGCACGCCGGTGCCGCTGATCTCCTGGATCTGGACATTCGGCATGCTGTTCCTCGGCTGGTGGCTGGCGATGGCGTTTTTTATCCGCTTCCGCCGTCGCCTGCCCTACTGGCTGTAACCGACATGGCAACCACCCTGCACGACGCCTTCCTCAGCCTTGACCATGTCACCGTCGATTTCCCGATCTACGAGGCCAACGCCCGCTCGCTGAAGGCGCGCCTGGCTGTCATCGGCTCCGGCGGGCGCATCGGCATCACCCAGACCGGCGGTGTCAGCATCGAGGCGATCGCCGACCTCACCATCGATCTGCGCCCGGGCGACCGCCTGGCCCTGCTCGGCCATAACGGCGCGGGCAAATCCACCCTGCTGCGGGTGATGGCCGGCATCTACGAGCCCGCGCGCGGTGTGGTCCGCCACAAGGGCCGCGTCGGCGCGCTGTTCGACCTCGCACTCGGCATGGACCCGGATGCCACCGGATGGGAGAACATCCTCATCCGCGGGCTGCTCGCCGGCCTCTCCCGTCGCGCCATCCTGGCCAAGCGCGACGAGATCGGCGCGTTCACCGACCTCGGCGACTATCTCTCGATGCCCCTGCGCACCTACTCCTCGGGTATGCTGCTGCGCCTGGCATTCGCCGTCTGCACCGCCTCCGCGCCCGACATCTTGCTGATGGACGAATGGCTCAGCGTCGGCGACGCCGCCTTCGTCGAACGCGCCGAGGCCCGCATGCAGGAAATCGTCGACAATGCCGGCATCGTGGTGCTGGCCTCGCACGATCCCACGCTGCTCGCGCGCGTGTGCAACAAGGCGCTGCTGCTGGAACATGGCCGCGTGGTGATGATCGGCGGGATGGATGAAACGCTTGCTGAATACAAGCGAATTCAGACCCACAAAGATTAGGCGAGTGGGTCTCTGTTAAAAAAACCCAAAAAACGTTGTTAGTTGGCTGAACGCCGCGCCCAGAAGGTCAGGCGGGCCTCGAACACGCCGAAGATCGCATACATCATCACGCCCAGCATCCCCACCACCCCCACCGCGGCGAACACCAGGGCCACATTGAAGTCCGAGCTCGCCGCGATCATCATCGCGCCGATCCCATTGTTGGACGCAACCGTCTCGGAGGTGATCGCCCCCACGAAGGCCAGCGTCACCGCCACCTT
>CAIVDX010000112.1 GCA_903904805.1 uncultured Rhodospirillales bacterium | reverse complement strand
CGGCGCCAAGCTGCGCGCGATGATGCCCTGGATCGGCAAGAACCGTCTGGTCGACAAAGCGAAGAACTAAGGCGCTCATTAGAGCGTTGCGTACTGCGCAGGGCCGGCGCGCTTGCGGGCGGGCCGGCCCTGTGTGCTAGGGATAGCGAATGTCCAGCGGCACCCAGGCCCTGATCGCGCACGATGCCCCGGAAATTGCCGGCCGTCTCGTTGCGCTCCTGCTTCTTCGACTTAGCACCCCCTGGGCATAGGTCGCGCGCGACTGGCTCAGGGGTGATACCCTGGCCCCATGCGCCAGGTGCTGAAGCGACAATCTTCGCCGTGATATGGCGGACCAGCAGAGCAGGCAGACCATGAGCATCGATCATCCTTCCTTCGGCCGTCTGGCCGACGACCGCGTCATCATTTTCGACACCACCTTGCGCGACGGCGAGCAGTCGCCCGGCTTCTCGATGAATCTCGAGGAGAAATTGCGCATGGCCCACGCGCTGGCAGAGCTTGGCGTGGATGTGATGGAGGCCGGCTTTCCGATCGCCTCGATCGGCGATTTCGACAGCGTGTGCATGATCGCCGAACAGGTGCGCGGCCCGGTGATCTGCGGCCTGGCGCGCTCCGCTCCCGGCGACATTCTGCGCGCCGCCGAAGCGTTGCAGCCCGCCGAGCGCAAGCGCATCCACACGTTCATTTCCACCAGCCCCCTGCACATGAAATTCAAATTGCGGATGGAGCCGGAGCAGGTGCTCGAGGCCGTCACCGCCTCTGTGTCGCTGGCCCGCCAGCACACCGATGATGTGGAGTGGTCCGCCGAGGATGGCAGCCGCACCGATGCGGATTTCCTCTGCCGCACGGTGGAGGCCGCGATCAAGGCCGGTGCGACCACCATCAACGTGCCGGACACGGTGGGCTACGCGCTGCCGGAAGACATGGCGCGCATCTTCGCGATGCTGCGCGAGCGTGTGCCGGGTGCGGACAGGGTGATTTTCTCCACGCATAATCACAATGATCTCGGGCTGGCGGTGGCCAACACGCTGGCGGCGATCCGCGCGGGCGCGCGCCAGGTGGAGTGCACCATCAACGGCATTGGCGAGCGTGCCGGCAACGCGGCACTGGAAGAGGCCGTCATGGTGCTGCGCACGCGGCATGACTCGGTGCCATACAGCAACAACATCCAGTCCGAAAAAATCCTGAAAACCTCGCGCCTGTTGGCCACCATCACCAGCTTCGATGTGCAGCCCAACAAGGCCATCGTCGGCCGCAACGCCTTCGCGCATGAGAGCGGCATCCATCAGGACGGCATGCTGAAAAACGCCCAGACCTACGAGATCATGACGCCCGAAAGTGTGGGCTGGTCAAAAACCTCGCTGGTCATGGGCAAGCATTCCGGCCGTGCGGCCTTCCGCGACAAGCTGAAGGCCCTGGGTTATGGCGACCTGGGCGACAACCAGTTGAACGACGCCTTCGTCCGCTTCAAGGCGCTCGCCGACCGCAAAAAGATTGTCTACGACGAGGATATCAGCGCGCTGGTGGATGACGAGGTGGTGCGTGATCACCAGCGCATCCGTTTTGTCGCGCTGGATGTCCGCGCCGGCTCACGTCGCCCCGCCCAGGCCGAGATTGAGCTGGAGGTGGACGGCGTCTCCCACTCCGCCTCGGCCAATGGCGACGGCCCGGTGGATGCCACCTTCAACGCGCTCCGTGCCGCCTTCCCGCACGAGGCCAGCCTGGTGCTGTTCTCGGTCGGCGCCGTCACCGAAGGCACCGACGCCCAGGCCCGTACCACGGTGCGCCTGGAGGAGGGTGGCAAGATGGTCGATGGCCAAGGCTCGGACACCGACACCATCGTCGCCTCCGCCCGCGCGTACATCCACGCGCTGAACAAGCT
>CAIVDX010000111.1 GCA_903904805.1 uncultured Rhodospirillales bacterium | reverse complement strand
CGTGCTGCAAGCGGTGGAGAATGTCGAGGGCGAGATCTTCGACGCGCTGAACGGCATGGAGGCGCTGGACCAGGTCGGCATCGACAGCATCATGATCGATCTCGACGGCACGCCGAACAAGGGCCGGCTTGGGGCGAACGCGATTCTCGGCGTGTCGCTGGCGACCGCGAAGGCGGCGGCGAACGAGCTGGGGCTGCCGCTGTATCGGTACGTCGGCGGCGTGCTGGCGCGCACCCTGCCGGTGCCGAGGATGAACATCCTCAATGGCGGCAAGCATGCCGACAATCCCATCGACATCCAGGAATTCATGATCCAGCCGGTGGCCGCCTCCAGCGTGGCCGAGGCGGTGCGGATCGGTGCGGAGATTTTCGGCGCCCTGAAGTCGCGCCTGCATGCGGCGGGGCTGAGCACCTCGGTGGGTGACGAGGGTGGTTTCGCCCCCGCGCTGCGCTCGGCGACCGAGGCGCTCGATTTCATCACCGCGGCCTGCGAAAGCGCGGGCTACAGGCCGGGCGAGGACATCACCTTCGCGCTGGATTGCGCCTCGACCGAGTTCTATGCCGATGGCGTCTATGATCTTGCCGGCGAGGGCAAGCAGTTCGGCTCCGAGGGCATGGTCGACTATCTGGCGGCCCTGGTGGCCGCCTACCCGATCGTCAGCATCGAGGATGGCTGCGCGGAGGATGACTGGGAGGGCTGGCAGCTGCTCACCCAGCGTCTGGGCGGCAAGATCCAGCTGGTCGGCGATGATCTGTTCGTGACGAACACCGAGCGCCTGGTGCGCGGCATCCAGATCGGCGCGGGCAATTCGATCCTGGTGAAGGTGAACCAGATCGGCTCGCTGACCGAGACGCTGGAGGCGGTGGACATGGCGCATCGCGCCGGCTTCACCGCTGTCATGAGCCATCGCTCGGGCGAGACCGAGGATGCCACCATTGCCGATCTGGCGGTGGCGACCAATTGCGGGCAGATCAAGACCGGCAGCCTGGCGCGCAGCGATCGCACGGCGAAATACAACCAGCTGATCCGCATCGAGGCGGAGCTGGGGGCGGCGGCGCGCTATGCGGGGATGTCGATCCTGCGTGCCTGATATTTTGCGGGCCTGAAACAGAAGGGGGCAGCGTGGCGCATGCGGATGACCAACGGCGCGCCGCGCCGATCCTGATCAATCCGCCCGAGCTGGTGCGCCGCACGGCGGATCGTTTCGGGCCGATCATCGCCGCCATCGATGCCGGCACGCTGGCGGGCATTCTGCTGATCGTCAGCGCCGTGGCCGCCCTGATCTGCGCCAATTCCGGCGCGCATGATTGGTACGAGCATTTTCTGGAGAGCTCGATCGCGGTCACCGTGAACGAGGCGGGGCTCGATTGGAATGTGCATCTGTGGGTGAATGACGGGCTGATGAGTCTGTTTTTCCTCATGGTGGGTCTGGAGATTCGGCGTGAGGTGATGTGGGGCGAGCTGGCCAGCCTGACCAAGGTGGCCGGCCCCGCGATCGCCGCGCTGGGCGGCATGGTCGGGCCTGTCGCGGTGTTCCTGGCGTTCAACTGGGGCGACGGCGAGGCGCTGAATGGCTGGGCGATTCCGATGGCGACCGACATCGCCTTTTCGCTGGCGGTGCTGCGCGCGTTGGGCAATCGGGTGCCGATCGCGCTGAAGCTGTTTCTCACCGCGCTCGCGATCATCGATGATCTGGGCGCGATCATCGTGATCGCGCTGTTCTACACCGAGACGGTGAAT
>CAIVDX010000110.1 GCA_903904805.1 uncultured Rhodospirillales bacterium | reverse complement strand
TGGCCGCTCCTACTCGCTGCTGAACAGCCCTGCCGAGCGCCATCGCTATCGAATCGCGGTGCTACGAGAACTGGTTGGCCGCGGCGGCTCGGCCTGGATACACGATAAAGTCAAGGTCGGCGACGTGCTGAGCGCCGCCCCGCCGAGCAACAACTTTCCGCTGTCCAAGGTCGCCGAAAGCCATTTACTGATTGCCGGCGGAATTGGGATTACGCCAATGATGTCGATGATCGCGCAGTTGGAGGCAGAGGGCGCACAGTTTAGCCTTCACTACTGTGCTCAATCGCCCACTCAGGCGGTATTCGTCGACGAATTGAGAGACCGCCTGGGCGAACGGCTTAACCTGTATTTCGACGGGGGCGATCCCGCAAACGGTCTGGACATCGCTGCATTGCTGAAGAGCAAGCCGCCTGGTGGCCACGCCTACGTGTGCGGTCCGCGAGGAATGATTCAGGCCG
The DNA here is from genome assembly GCA_903904805.1 of uncultured Rhodospirillales bacterium. GTDB lineage: Bacteria > Pseudomonadota > Alphaproteobacteria > Acetobacterales > Acetobacteraceae > CAIVDX01. The sequence continues at coordinate 2,467 of CAIVDX010000110.1, read as the reverse complement.
TGCGCGAGGCGACAGGCCACTGGCCAAATGGCACCGTGCATTGGGAACTTTTCGGCGGCGATGAAGCTGACACCGCTCCGCGTGTGTCTGACACGGCGTTCGAGATCGAACTCGCCAAATCCGGCCAAGTGCTGAACGTCCCCGCCAACAGAAAGATCATCGATGTACTGCGCGACGCGGGCATCAAGGTGAAAACGCTGTGTAAGGATGGCGTCTGCGGCACCTGTAAGACACGGGTACTCTCCGGCGCGGTTGAACACCGCGACGAAGTTCTCACGAAGAAGGAACAGGCCAACTTCATGCAGGTATGTGTCTCACGTGCCAAGGCCGGCGAGACACGCTTGATTTTAGATCTCTGAGGGAGACCGAAAGAATGTCAGAAACTCTGGCGAAAAAGCTTCCTGGGGTGACCTCACACGTTGCTCCGCGCGCAATCATTCGCGGCACCATGGTGGCAACGGACCTCGATGCTACACGGCGCATGCTGGAGGAGTTGATGGGTCTTGAGACTGTCCGCTCGGCATCCGACCGTCTTGTGGTACGCGAGCGAGGTCACCGTCCAGGCGAGGCCAAACATGGACAGCCCTATTGGGTGCTCGAGGTCAAGCAGGTGCCCGAAGTCCAGGTCGAGCAGGAAATGCTCAACCATTGGGGTGTCGAATTGAGCAGCGCAGCGGAAGTGGATCGTGCGTACGAGACCTGTGCGGAAAACGCTGAACGCTTCGAACTTGGCCGGGTACAAAAACCACGCTTTCGTAATAACTCCTATGCTTTCTATTTCGTCGATCGCGATAGCAACTGGTGGGAGATGGAATATCGTACTCCCGACCTCGTCTATACCGCACTGCGCGAGCGCGGCGATGCCGTGGTTGAAGAATGAGGGGCTGAAACAATGTCGAAAATGACACCTTTGATCCAACCGCACCTGCTATCGCATGGTACAATTGAGTGCGAAGACATGAAAGCAACGCGCGCCTTCCTTGAAGAATTCCTCGGGCTGGATGTTCATCGGCCATTACCGGAAGCCCAATATATGTGGAAGGGCGGGCCATGGACGGTAGTTTGCGTGCGCGTCGACGGTGGCTCGAAAGAGCAGACGCGCGACAACCATTTCGAAGTCGGTGTCGGGTCCGCAGCAGACGTCGACGCCGCGCACGCCAAAGCGCTCGCTCAGCAGATTCATTACGGTATCAGGCATGTTGATCAAATTGTCGAGGAATCCACTGGTCCCAGCTTCCTGCTGCTCGATCTGAACAACGTATGGTGGAAGATTTCCACAATTGATCAAAGCTATTTCGACGCGCTGTTCGAGCGCGGCGACGTGGCGGCCTGAGGGCGGGACGATGGACACCGGCCGGCGCGCAGTCTTGGCCGGCGGCATGATCAGCGTCATGTCGCCCATTCTTGGGGCTGCGCGGCGACCAGCGAGGGCGGCGGAGGCCATCAAACTGGGCATCGGCTTTGCGCCAACTGATGATTTTGTTCCCATCATGATTGCTAAGGACCGTGGCCTGTTTGCAGCCGACGGGATCGATGCCAGCATCACCATCATTGCGGTAATCTCCAATGTGCCGGCCGCGATCATGTCTAAAAGCATCCAAATCGGCTCGACCACCGGGCCGGCGCTGCTGCAAGCAGTGGAGGGAGGCCTTGACCTTGTGATCGTCAGCGGCATGTCCCGGCTCAACAAGGAGCATCAGTTGGTCAGCCTGCTGGTCTCCAAGCAATCTGGCATCACCAAGGCTGGGGACCTCGAAGGCAAACGCGTTGCGGTTCCAGGCTTGAACAGTCTACTGGATCTGCTGTTGCGACGCTGGATGGCGCAGAACGGAGTGAACCCGAAATCGGTTACCCTGATAGAGACCTCGTTTCCCGCGATGGGCGACATGTTGCGCAACGGCACTGTGGATGCGGCGATCCTGAAGGAGCCTGCCCGCAGCTCGGCTCTTAAATCCGACGCCGGGATGCGGCTGGTGGATTATCCCTTCGAGGTGCGGCCTGACATCCTGAACACTTTCTGGATCGCCGAGCGCAGCTGGGCGATGGCCAACCCTGCGGCAATTCAGGGCTTCCGCGCTGGGTTGGCCGCCGGCATCGCTGAGTTCGAGCGAGATCCAGAAGGCGGCCACGCAATCGAACAAAAATACTATAAATCGCCAGGCGGGCTGATGCCCTTCTTCTCCGCAACGGTTACTCCAGCCGATATTGAATTCATGCGCGAGCTGTCGCAGCAATTCGGCCTGGTCGAGGGCAAGTTCGAGGCAAGGAATCTAATCCTACCATGATCTGTCACGGCACCTTTCAGCCTAGAGCAGGTTCTTTTCATCCGGAGTCGAATAGGGGATTCCGCGACGCGGGCGTGATGTGATTCACCGTTGATGCTGGAGCGGAGGCCAGCATGGATGGGGAAGACGCTCTCGGTTGATCTTCGGTCGCGGGTGATCGCTGCCGTTAAAGGTGGTTTGTC
>CAIVDX010000109.1 GCA_903904805.1 uncultured Rhodospirillales bacterium | reverse complement strand
CGGTGCCAGACCGAGCAGGAACAGCCCGGCCCCGTCCGCCGCCGCGATGGTCGCCGCGCGGTCGGCCATCAGCGCGCCGCCGCCGGAATAGGCGATGCCGCGCAGCCCGGCCGCCGCCGCGGCGTCCACCGTCGCCGGACCCAAGGCCGGCAGATCGACGCGCCGATCCTGCCCTGGCTTGACCAGCTTCACCAGCACCCCGCCGGGCGCGTCGCGCCGCAGCGCGCCGGCGCGGGCCGGCATCGCATCGGTGCCCTCGGTCGCCTCCACCGCCAGCACCACACCCTGCTGCACCACGCAGGCCTGGCCGACATCGACCGACCCGAGCGCGCGGGCCACTGCCACGCCGCGCCTGATATCCGCCGCCGCCTGACCATCGGGCGCCACGCGGCCAAGCAGCCCCGCCGGCGCCAGCGCCTCGGTCAGCACCTCATGCGCGCCGAGCACGCGAAACCCCTCCTCGCCGAGGATCTTCACGATGGCGGCCAGCAGCCCGTCATCCCCGGCGAACGCCGCCTTGCCGATGCGAGCGACGATGCCGACCCCCACCGCATCCGGCCGCAGCGCCAGAAAGCTGGGGCGACGCACATGGCCGAGCAGCACTAGGTCGCGCACGCCGGCCGCCCGGAGCGCACCGAGAATGGCCCCCACGGCACCGATGCGATGGATCACATGCTGGAACCCGACCAGCGCCTCGGGCCTGGCGAAGCCCTCCAGCCCGACAATGAACACCCCACGCCCCGCCGCGCGGGCCGACTCGGCCAGCTGGATCGGCAGCACGCCACCGCCGGCGATGATCCCCAGCATGGCCGGCTCGCGCGCCTCAAACATCGGCAACGCCGCCCCCGGGGCGGAGACTCCTGTGGATCACGCGACTCCGGCGTGCAGAGCTCCGGCTCATGTGATGTATTTTAACGAAATAGTACGAAAAATAAGGCAGATCACGTGATTTTTGGTTGCATCGCGCCGCGATATTCGCTGAAACACCCACAGGATCCTCATCCGCCGACGGCACGGGATCGCCCGCGCCCAACCCAGCCCGACCCCACCGCCTCATCCGCGTCTTGGGCCAGGAGAGCAGCATGTTCGACAACGATTTCGACGCCGACCGCCCGCCCAGCCTCAGCGCCCTGCAGCTCTGCCTGCAGCAGCTGGTCGACGAGGCCGATGAGCTGAACCTGGTGCTGACCCGCGCCGCGCTCGAACGCGCGCTGAAGATCTGCATCGATGAGGGCAGCGAGGACATGCCGATCGGCCCCACCCCACGGCCGAATTTCATCCGCATCCACTGAGCCCCACGGCCAGAACCGGCGGCCCGCGCATCAGGCGGGGTCCGGCTCGTCCGCCTGGCTGACCGAGGCGCGGATCATGCCGCGCTTGCTCGTGCTCTGCACGAAGGCCAGCATTTCAGCCACCAGCGGATCGGCCGCATATGTCTCGCTTACCCGCGCCAGCCGCTCCGAATAGGCGCCCGCCTCGGCAAACAGCTCGCGAAATGCCCGCCGCAGCGTGTGGATCTGCGCGCGGTCATAGCCGCGTCGGCGCAGGCCGATGATGTTCAGACCCGCCAGCCGCGCGCGATTGCCGATCACCGTGCCGAACGGGATCACATCGCCCTCCACGCCCGACACGCCGCCGATCATCGCCGCACGCCCGATGCGCACGAACTGATGGATCGCCGCCGCCCCGCCGACCACCGAGTAATCGCCGATCTGCACATGCCCGCCCATCACCACATTGTTGGCGATGATCACGTTGTTGCCGATGTCGCAATCATGCGCCACGTGCACCACCGCCATCAGCAGGCAATCCGCGCCCACCCTGGTGATGCCGGTGCCGGTCACGGTGCCGCGATGGATCGAGCAATGCTCACGGATGTGCGTGCGCGCGCCGACCTCGCAGCGCGTCGGCTCGCCCTTGTATTTCAGGTCCTGCGGCGGCAGCCCCACGGTGCAGAAGGGCGACAGCACCGCCGCCTCGCCGATCACCGTATGGCCGTCCACCACCACGTGGCTCACCAGCTGCGCGCCGGCGCCGATCTCCACGTCCGGGCCAACGGTGCAGAACGGGCCAATCTGCGCGCCTGCCCCGATGCGCGCGCCCTCCCCGATCACGGCAGAGGGAGCGATGCGGGCGGAGGGATCAATCTGGGTCAATCGGCGGCCTTATCCAAGATCATCGCGGTGATCGTCGCCTCTGCGACGGAGATCCCGTCCACACTGGCCACGCCGCTGAATTTCCACACATTTCCACGCCGGCGCGACTTCGTCATCGCCAGCCGCACCTGATCGCCGGGCGAGACCGGGCGGCGGAACTTCGCGCCATCGATGCTCATGAAATAGACCAGCCGTCCGGCCGCTCCATCGCCCAGCGTCTTGACCACCAGCACCGCCGCGGTCTGCGCCATCGCCTCGATCAGCAGCACGCCGGGCATCACCGGATGGCCGGGAAAATGGCCGGCGAAAAACGCCTCATTCACCGAGACATTCTTGATGCCGACGGCCGACTCGCCGAGCACCACATCCACCATCCGGTCGATCAGCAAAAACGGATAGCGATGCGGGATCGCATGCATGATCCCCGCGATGTCGATGGTTTCAAGCACGCCGCCACCTGCGGCTGTTTCGCCCGAACCGGTCGATGCGGCCACGGCCGCGTCCTGCTGAGTATTGTCCATCACGCCCGTCAGCGCCTTTCCGCCTATGACAGGTCAGCCGCCCTTGGCGCCCTGACCGTTCTGATCATCCCGCCCGGCCTTCGCCGCGCTGCGCAGTTCGCCCCAGCCCTCGCGCGCCGCGCGACGGAGCCAGGCGATCTCGCGCATGAACACCCGCACCGGCGCGGCCGGCGCACCAACCACATCGGCTCCGGCCTCGACATCGTTCATCACGCCGGCCTGCGCACCGATCCGGGCGCGATCGCCCACCTTCAGATGCCCTGTCAGCCCGGCCTGGCCGCCAACCATCACGAAATCGCCGACCGTGGTGGAGCCGGAAATACCCACCTGCCCGACAATCACGCAGCCGCGACCAAGGCGCACGTTGTGCCCGATCATCACCAGATTGTCGATCCGGGTGCCCGCGCCGATCACCGTGTCCTGCGCCGAACCGCGATCGATGGCGGTGTTGGCGCCGATCTCCACATCATCGCCGATCACCACCCGCCCCAGCTGCGGCACCGACAGAAAGCCGGTGTCAGTCACGGCAAAGCCGAAGCCGTCCTGGCCGATGCGCGCGCCGGGATAGATGCGCACCCGCGCGCCGATCAGCGCATGGCTGAGCGAGACATGCACGCCGACCCGGCAATCCTCACCCAGGATCACCCCCGCCCCGACCACCGCATGCGCGGCCAGCCGGCAATGATCGCCGATCACCGCGCGCGGGCCGATCACCACATAGGGGCCGATCTCCACCCCCGCGCCGATCTGCGCGGAGGGATCGATCAGCGCGCTCGGATGGATCGAGGGGTTGGCCGCGGGCTCGGGATGGAACAATGCCGCCACCTTCGCCCAGCCCACATAGGGTGTCCTGGTGACGATCGGCACGCAGTGCGCCGGCACCCTGTCCACCAGGGCGGGCGCGACGATCACCGCACCGGCCTGGGTGCTGGCCAGCATGGCGGCGTAACGGCGGTTGTCGATGAAGCTCACCTGCGCGGCGGTCGCGCTGTGCAGCGGCGCGATGCCATGCAGCATCACCCCCTCGCGCGCGCGCCCCTCGGCCAGCGTTCCACCCGCGGCGGCCACCACAGCCTCCAGCCCGAACGGCCCCGCGCCTGCGAAAAAGCGCGGATCGCCGGCAATCGGCGTGGTCACGGCCTCAGGGCTGCCGGCGCGGACCGGGCGCCGGCGTCGTGGTGATCGACCCCGGGGCCGCGGCGGCGGCATTGGTCGGGCCAAGCGCGCCGGAGGCGGCCAGCTGCCGGGCGAAATCGGTCAGCGTCATGCCGTCAGGCGGGATCACCACGTGCGGCAGCACCGCGTTCAGCTGCGCCGTCACCGCGTCGGTGATGTCGAACTCCTGGGTGTTCAGCGCCACCTGGGTGCGGTGGAGCACCACATTCATGCCGCGCGACTTCGCCACCTCCTGCACCAGCTGGATCAGCACACGCTCGATCTGGCTGAGCGAATATTGCGCCGCCTGCTGGATGATGGTGTTGCGGTCACGGAACACCTTCTGCGCGTTGTCCACCCGGTTGCGCAGCTCGGTCTCGCGGGCGCGGCCCTGCTCGGGGGTCAGCGTCTTCGCCTGATTGAGCAGGGATTGCTGCATGTCGCGCCAGAGCGCCTGCTCCTTCTGCGCATCCTGCTGCAGCTTCTCGCGGCGCTCATTGATCACCTTCTCCACCTCGGCACCGGCGGTGGAGGCGCG
>CAIVDX010000108.1 GCA_903904805.1 uncultured Rhodospirillales bacterium | reverse complement strand
CGTCGCCATCCTTGCCGAACAGCTCGATATTGTTCGGATCGCCATAAAGCTGCGAGCCGATCACGCGGCCGGTATAGCCCTGCCGACGCAACTCCTTCACCACCTTCGCCGCCGGCTCGGGCAGCGAGGCCAGCGCGATGATGTCCGGCTTGCTCTCCAGCGCCTTGGCCACCTGCGGCGCCACATCGAAGGTCTTGAACTGGAACGCGATCGGCGTGCCGAACTTCACCCCAAACTCGGTCATGATCGCCGGCATGGTCTTGGTGCCCGAATCATTGGCCACCGGCAGGTCCGAGATATAGATGATCTCCGCCGTCTTCGGCAGCGAGCCATCCTTTTTCATGCTGGTCATCACGTTGCGGAAGCCCACCGCCTCATCGGGCACCAGACGGAACAGGAACTTCTTGCCGTCGATCAGCCCGGGGCTCGAGGCCGCCACCGGCACCATCGTGCATTGCGCGCGCTCGGCATCGTTCATCGCCACCGCCACCTCGCCGGAGGAGAACGGGCCGATCACCGCCAGCACCTGGTCATCCTCGATCAGCTTGCGCGAGGCGATCGCCGCCTGGCGTGGATCGGAGCCGGTGTCATAGCGCAGCAAGGCAAGCGGGTGGCCATTGATGCCGCCCTTGGCATTGATGTCAGCCACCGCCATGTCCGCCGCGACGATCGACGGCTCGGACACCCCCTTCAGCGGCCCGGAGCTGGCAACGATATGGCCGAACTTGATCGGCGCGCCCTGAGCCTTCGCAGTTCCGGCGATCGCCAATCCGGCGGTTCCAAGCAGAGCGGTGCGGCGGTTGATCAGCATCGGAATGTCTCCTTCATGTGCCGAGATAAGCGGCGGCAAGGGCGGGGTTGTCGGCAAGGCTGCGCGCGTCACCTTGCAGGGCGACCGCGCCAAGTTCCAGCACATAGCCGCGTGACGCGGCCTCCAGCGCCATATGCGTGTTCTGCTCCACCAGCAGAATCGCCAGGCCATCGCGATTGATCTCACCGATCAGATCAAACAGGCGCGACACCAGCAAGGGCGACAGTCCCAGCGACGGCTCATCCATCATCATCAGCCGCGGCCGCGCCAGCAGCGCCCGACCGATCGCCAGCATCTGCTGCTCACCACCCGACAGCACCGAGGCACGCATGTGCCGACGCTCAGCCAGATTGGAAAAGCGCTGATATATCTTGTCAATATCGCGAGCAACCTCGCCATCATTGCGGGCATGCGCGCCCAGCAGAAGATTGTCATGCACGGTGAGGCTCACGAAGATCTGCCGCCCCTCCGGCACCAGCACCAGGCCCCGCTGCACGCGCGCGGGCGCCGACAGGCCGGTGATGTCAGCACCGTCAAATCGAATGCTGCCGGAGGAGGGCTTCACCAGGCCCGCCAACGCGCGCAGCAGCGACGACTTGCCCGCCCCGTTCGCGCCGACGATCGTCACCACCTCACCTGGCTCCACGGTCACCGAAACATCACGCACCGCATGGATGCGCCCATAGCGAACATGCAGACGCTCCGCCTCAAGCAACATGGGCGGTCTCTACGTGCACCGAATCGCGCGGGCCGAGATAGGCCTCCAGCACCGCATCATCGCGCTGCACATCGGCGGTGGGGCCATCATAGATCTTGCGGCCGAAATTCAGCACCACGCAGTGCGGACACAAGCCGCGCACCAGACCCATGTCATGCTCGATCACCAGCAGCGCCACGCCCTCGGCGGCGATCGATGCCAGAATCTCCTGCAGCTCCGCGGTCTCGCGCGGATTAAGACCGGCGGCCGGCTCGTCCAGCAGCAGCACCCGCGGCGCCGCCATCATGGCGCGCACAATCTCGATCTTCTTCCTGATGCCATACGGCAGGTCAGACACCAGCCGGTCGCGGTAGGGCGCCAGCCCAAAGGCCGCCAGCCGCTCATCGGCTTCCGTCTTCCAACGAGACCCCCGCAACGGGCTGAGCAGCGCGCGCAGCCCGCTCGCCCGCGCCTGCTGGCCCAGCATCACATTCTCCGTCACCGACAGATGCGGCATCAGACGGATATTCTGAAAGCTCCGCGCCAGACCGACACCGATGCGCCGGCGCGACGGCATCGCGGTGATGTCGACGCCATCGAACATCACCGACCCCGCACTCACCGGATACACACCGCAGAGCAGATTGAAGATCGTTGTCTTGCCCGCGCCATTCGGCCCGATCAGCGCCAGCCGCGCCCCCTCCTGCAGCCGGAACGACACGTCCTCGACAACGGCGAGGCCGCCAAAGCTTTTGGTCAGGCCAACGATTTCCAGCAGCGCGCTCATACCGCCCGCCGCTGCCGGGCCGCGCCGAACGGATGCGCCAGGCGCTCGATCAGCGTCCGCGTCACGATCCCCTGCGGCCGCCAGATCATCATCGCCACGGTGAACGCACCGAGCAGCACCAGGCGCCAGGAGTCATCGATCTTCGCGTCACCGATCGGCAGATGCAATGTCTGGGCGATCAGCGCCGACAGCTTCGGCAACAGATTGCGCAGCGCCTCGGGGATCAGCACGAAACATGCGGTGCCCACCAGCGGCCCCCAGGCCGTCTGCACCCCGCCGAGCAACACATAAAGCAGCACATAGACCGACAAAGTCTCATCAAAGTCCTGCGCCTCGACAAAGCCGAACTGGTGCGCATACAGCGCGCCGGACAGCCCGACGATCGCGCCCCCCACCGCGTAGCTGATCACCTGGATCGCCCGCGCCGAGACACCCATCAGATCGGCCACCGCCTCGTCGTCATGCACCGCCCGCATGGCCAGTCCCAACCGCGTCGCGCAGAGATAAAAGCACGCCAGAATCACGATGATCGTGAAGGGCAGGATCACCGGAAGGCCCACGAAGCTGGGCACCGGGATCCCCTGCGCACCGCCCAATGTCGGCGAGGCGAGAATGAGCCCGGTCACCACCTGCCCGAACGCGATCGTCGCCAGCACCAGATACACCCCGCGCACCCGCGCGAGCGGCAGCGAGATCAACACGCCGGCCAGCGCGCCCGCCAGCGACCCCAGCGGCAATGTCATCCAGATCGGCGTGCCGTAATTGGCGGCGAGGTAGGCCGCCACATACCCGCCCAGCGCCTGGAAGCCGGCACCACCCAGATTCAACTGGCCGGCCATGACAGGCAGAAACACGCCATAGGCGAACATCACATCGATGCACAGCAGCGACAGCAGCCCATTGAGATAGCCACTCACAGCTTGCCCTTCCCGATGGCGTTATGGCCGAAAAGGCCCTGTGGCCGCAGGATCATCACGATCAGCAACAATCCCCACACGCTCGCCTGGATCGCGTCCGACCCGAACACCTGGATCGAAAACGCCTCGGTCAGCCCCACCAGCAGTCCGCCGGCGATCGCGCCCCAGATCGAGCCGAGCCCGCCCAGCACCATCCCGGCAATCGCCTTGGTGCCGATATCGTCGCCCATCGCCGGCGACACCTCGCCATAATTCAGCGCGTAGATCGACGCCGCAAGCCCGCACAGCAGCCCGGTCGCGGCGAACACCACCGGCACAATCCGCCGCACATCCACGCCAACGATCGCCGCGGCATCAGGATTTTCCGCGATCGCCCTGATCGCGCGCCCCACCTTCGAGGCCCGCAACAGCCACGACAGCAGCAGCACCGTCACCAGCGAGAGCGCCAGCGAGGCCAGCTGCGGAATGCTCACCAGAATGCCACCGACCGAAAAGCTCAGCCCCTGGAACGGCGAGGCGAAGCCGCGCATGTCGGTGCCAAAGCGCACCCGCACCAGATTTTCGATGATCAGCAAAAACCCCAGCGAACTCACCAGCGGAATCGCGTGCTCGGTGGCATCGCCATGCCGCGCCTTCAGATAGCGATAGGAGAGCCGCTCGATCAGCATCGACATCAGCGCCGCGCTGATCATCCCGATCAGCAGCGCCGGCGCCCAATGCATCGGGCCCGACAGGCCAAATGGCAGCCCGTTCCTCGCCGCCGACCAGCCGATCATGCCAGACACCATGAACAGCGCCGGAATGGTGAAATTCAGAAAATTCAGCACGCCAATCGTCAGCGTGAACGCCACGGCCATGGTCACATAGACCGCGCCGAGCATCACCCCGTTGATCGCCTGTTGCAGCAGCAGCATCAGCCCTGCCCCGCGCGAGTCTGTGGATTCCGGTTCGTCAGCTCAACCCCCTGCGCGGCACGATTCACCCGCCATCTGTCACCAGCAAGGCCACCCCACCAGCAAGGAACAGACCAACTCCCCATCTGGCGACCGGCCCCCTTGGCGAAAGGGTTGTACGGACATATTTTGATCTTGGCGGCCAGATGAGGCTTGTCAAGAACAGGAGCTCCGGATGGCGTCGAACGCGGATCGCGTGCTGGTGGTGGGTGCTGGCCCGGTGGGCCTGGTGGCGGCGGTGCAGCTTGCCCGCAAAGGTGTGCCCGTGCTGGTGCTGGAAGCCTCCGACCAGCTGCCTGAGGATCTGCGCGCCTCCACCTTCCATCCCCCCACGCTCGACATGCTCGACGAGGTCGGCGTCACCTCCGAGGTCATCCGCCAGGGCCTCATCTGCCCGCATTGGCAGTTCCGCGACCGCAAGACAGGCGTGATCGCCACCTTCGATCTCGGTCTGCTCGCCGGCGAGACCACCCACCCCTACCGGGTGCAGTGCGAGCAATGGAAGCTCACCCGCCTGCTGCGCGACCGCCTGGTCGAGCATGGCGTGGAGATCGAGTATGGCATCCAGGCCACCGGCGTGGTGCAGGATGATGACGGCGTGACCCTGCTGGCCGAGGATGCCGACGGCAAGCGCGTCAGCTTTCGCGGCCGCTACATCATCGGCGCCGACGGCGCCCGCAGCGCGGTGCGCAAGGCGCTGGACATCGATTTCCCCGGCATGACGATCCCGGAAATCTACCTCACCATGTCCACCTCGCACATGTTCGATGCGGACTTCACCGATCTGTCCAAGATCGCCTATATTTCCGACCCCGACGAATGGTTCGTGCTGCTGCGCACCCCCACGCTGTGGCGCGTGCTGATCCCCACCGACCCCTCCCTGCCGGACGAGGAAATTACCTCCGTCGCCCGCGTCGAGGACCGGCTGCAATCGATCGCGCCGCAGAGCTTCACCTACCCGGTGGTGCACAAGACCGCCTACCGCGTGCATGAGCGCGTCGCCGCCAACTATCTGAAGGGCCGCGCCATGCTGATCGGCGATGCCGCCCACCTGAACAACCCGCTCGGCGGCATGGGTATGAATGGCGGCATCCATGATGCCATGAACCTCGCCGACAAGCTCGCCCAGGTCTGGCACGGCGCCGACGCCGCGCTGCTTGGCCGCTTCGAGCGCCAGCGCCGCAAGGTCGCCGTCGAGACTGTGCAGGCCCAGGCGCTGCGCAACCGCAAGATCCTCAATGAACGCGACCCCGCCGCCCGTGCTGCCTATCACGACGAGCTGCGCGCCACCGTCGCGAACCCCACCAGCCACCGCGACTATGTCCGCCGCTCCTCGATGCTGCAGTCCCTGCGCGACCTGGAGAGCGTCGCCTGAGCGAGCGCGCCGCAGCGCCCGCGCCACCCACGCCGCTATGGCGGCAGATCTTCCTTGCCCTGCGCGCGCGCATCGAGGCCGGTGAATATCCGCTCGGCGGTCGCCTGCCGACCGAGAGCGAGATCTGCGCCGAATTCAATGCCAGCCGCCACACCGTGCGCGAGGCCCTGCGCGCCCTCGTGCAGCTCGGCATGATCGCCCGCCGCCAGGGCTCGGGCTCGGTCGTCATCACCCAGGCCGGCCACAACGCCTACACCCAGACCATCCAGTCCCTCTCGGAGCTTTTCCTGTTCGCGATGGAAACGCATTTCGAGGTGCGCGCGATGCGCATGCTGGTGCCCAACCGCGCCGTCCGCGCCGCCATCGGCGGGCAGGAGGATGAGCCCTGGCTGCTGGTCAAGGGCCTGCGCAGCACCGCCCCAGGCGGCAGCCCGATCTGCTGGACACACTCCTACATCCATCCCCGCCTGGCCTGGCTCGAGCCGGAGCTGCCCGACTGCACCGGCCCGTTCTACGCGCTGCTGGAGCAGCGCAGCGGCGAGCCGATCATCGAGGCGTCGCAGGAAATCTCGGGCGAACTGATGAACCGCGAGGTCGCCGCCGTGCTCGACCGCACACCCGGCGACGTCACGCTGCGGGTGCTGCGCCGCTACCTCTCCAAGCAGGGCACCATGATCGCCAGCTACAACTGGCATCCGGCGGATAGTTTCACCTACAGGATGCAGTTGAAGCGCGCCCAGTAGGACAAGCAAGACAGCGTCTTTCCTGAAAAAAGCGGCGAAAAACTTTTCAAAGTTCGCCGCGGCAACGCCACTGGACAACCGCGCAATCCAGCGCCATTGCTGCCTGATAGACGTTGGGGGACGGAGCAATGGCCAAACTCAAGCTCACGCTGGCGACGGCGGAATATGATCACATCGCCGATCTCAGCCACGGCATCGTGCAGCCGGAAGGCATCGACCTCACCTGCCTGCGCCTGCAGATCGAAGACATCTTCTTCCGCTTCATCAATTTCCGCGAATTCGACATCTCGGAAATGTCGATGGGCAAATACGCCGCACTGACCAGCCAGGGCGACCCGCGCTTCTCCGCGATCCCGGTCTTCCCCTCGCGCATTTTCCGCCATTCCTCGATCTATGTGCGCACCGACGGCAAGGTGAACACCCCAGCCGACCTCGCCGGCAAGCGTGTGGGCCTGCCGGAATGGGCACAGACCGCCGCCGTCTATTCCCGCGGCGCGCTGGTGCACCAGTACGGCGTCGATCTCGCCTCGATCCATTGGGTCCAGTCCGGCGTGAACCAGCCCGGCCGCGCCGAAAAGGTGCGCCTGAAACTGCCCAACGGCGTGCATGTCGAGCGCCCCACCGATCGCAGCCTGGATGAGATGCTGCTCGCCGGCGACCTCGATGCCATCTTCTCCGCCCATCCGCCGGAAAGCTACGAGCATGGCGACCCGCGCGTGCGCCGCATGTTCGAGGATTTCGTCCCGGTCGAGACGGAATATTACAAGCAGACCGGCATCTTCCCGATCATGCATGTCATCGCCGTCAAGCGCGAAATCATGGACGAGCATCCCTGGATCGCGGTGAATCTGCTGCGCGCCTTCGAGCAGGCCAAGGCAAACTCCGTCGCCCGCATGCTGGAGATCACCGCCCCGCGCGTGCCGATCCCCTGGTGCTACGAGCACACCCGCCAGGCGCAGAAAATGTTCGGGCCGGACCACTGGCCCTACGGCATCGAACCCAACCGCACCACGCTCGATGCGTTCCTGCAATACGCCTACGAGCAGGGTGTGTGCGAACGCCGCATCGAACCCGAAGACCTGTTCCCCAAACAACTCCACAAAAGCTTCAAGGTGTAATCAGCAAACAACAGCGCCGCCCCAAACATCCGAAGTTCTCGCTTCCTTCTTTCAAAGAAGAAGCGCGTGCTTTTGGTCGCTGGGGCGCCCCCGGGAGGACAAGAATGTTCAGGAAAATCCTGATGGCTGCAACGCTTTTGGCGGGTGCGGCG
>CAIVDX010000107.1 GCA_903904805.1 uncultured Rhodospirillales bacterium | reverse complement strand
CGGTCGGCGGCCAGGCCGGGCGCGGGGTCCAGCCAGGGGGTCTGGGCGATGTCGTTGCGCCAGGACGGGACGTTCACCACCACCGTGTCGGCACTGCGCGAGGCGACAGTGAAGCCCAGGCGCTCAAGACCGCCGACGGCATCGTCTTCGGCGATGTCGGCACCGCCGAGGTCGGCGAGGCGGGCGAAGCGCAGGGAGGCGGTGCGGCGCCAGGCGGGTTCGGCGCCGGCCTCGGCGACATCGCTTGGCGTGCCGCCGCACAGCGCGATCACCATGGCGGTGGCGGCATCCAGGGCGGCCGGCAGCAGCGCGGGGTCGATGCCGCGCTCGAAGCGCTGGCGGGCGTCCGACACGATCTGGTGGCGGCGGCCGGTGAGCGCGATGGCCACCGGGTCGAACAAAGCGCATTCGATGAAGACGGTGGTGGTGGCCTCGTCCGAGCCGGTGGACTGTCCGCCCATCACGCCGGCGAGGGACTGCACGCCATTGGCATCGGCGATCACACAGTCGGCGGGATCGGCGATGTAGTCCTTGCCGTTCAGCGCGGTGAAGCTCTCGCCATTGCCGTGGCGCAGGGTGAGCACGCCGCCGGCGACCTTGTCGGCGTCGAACACGTGCAGCGGGCGGCCGAGATCGACGGTGAAGAAGTTGGTGATGTCGACCAGCGCGTTGATCGGGCGCAGGCCGATGGAGAGCAGCCGATCCTGCAGCCATTGCGGCGAGGGGCCGTTGCGCACGCCGCGCACCGTGCGGCCCAAGATCCACGGGCAGGCCTGCGGATACTCGATCGCCCAGGCAATCGCACTCGCCCCCTGCCCAGCGATCGGCGCGGGTGCCCAGGGCTTGAGAGTGCCCAGTCCGGCGGCGGCGAGATCGCGCGCCACGCCACGCACCGAGAGCGCGTCGCCACGGTTCGGTGTCACGGAGATATCAATGACCGGATCATCCATTCCGGCCCACTGCGCATAGGCCGCGCCCACCGGCGCGTCCTGTGGCAGTTCGACGATGCCGGCGTGGTCGTCGCCCAGGCCCATCTCGCGCGAGGAGAGCATCATGCCCTCGCTTTTCACGCCGCGAATTTCGCCCACTTTCAGCGTGATGCCGGTGCCGGGGATGAAGGCGCCAGGCGGGGCGAACACGACCTTCAAGCCGCTGCGCGCGTTCGGCGCGCCGCACACCACCGAGACCAGACCCTTACCCGCGTCCACCTGGCAGGCGCGCAGGCGGTCAGCGTTGGGGTGCTGCTCGGCGCTGACGATATGGCCGATGCGGAAGGGGGCGAGCGCCGCGCCGCGATTTTCGATGCCTTCCACTTCAAGGCCGATGGCGTTGAGCGTTTTGGCGATGGTTTCGACCGAGGCGTCGGTGTCCAGATGGGTGCGCAGCCAGGAGAGGGTGAATTTCATGGCGCCACTCCCTCGTGCAGCATGGCCGGGGCGAAGGCAGAGAAGCCATAGGTGCGCAGCCAGCGCAGATCGCTGTCGTAGAAAGTGCGTAGATCGGGAATGCCATGTTTCAACATGGTCAGGCGCTCGATGCCCATGCCGAAGGCGAAGCCCTGCCACTCGTCCGGATCGAGGCCGCAGGTGCG
>CAIVDX010000106.1 GCA_903904805.1 uncultured Rhodospirillales bacterium | reverse complement strand
CACCAGGGTGGGGCAGGGGCGGATGCGGGCGATGATGGCGCGGGCGACGGCGCGGCCGGCATGCTCCATCAGCGCGGTGGCGCCGGCGGCGGCGGCCAGGGCGTCGAGCAGGCTCATGTCGGCCGGGGTGAGCAGGGCGTGTGGCGAGATTTCAGCGGTGCGGCCTGGCGTCATGGTTTGGTTTACTCTCCCCATGCGGTAATGAGCATGTATAAGTGCGTGGTGCTCGCGGGAGCATGAGCACATGATCGTGCGCCGCCGGGCGCGCCGCCGCAAAGGAGACCGGGTTCGTGCCGCATGCGATTTCGACGAGAGCGATCATCACGGCCATCGGCCTTGGGTTGAGCCTGGCGGGCTGTGCGAGTTCACCGCCGAACTCCGCCTATGTCGGCGCGAAGGACAGCCCGTATAATCCGCTGACATTTTCGGGCTACAGCGCCCAGGCGGTCAGCTATGAGACCGGCGACCAGTTTGTGTGGCCGACGCAGGCCAATCCGGACCCGCTGAAGCTGGATGGCAATTATATCGGCATGGTCGAGCTGGTCAGCGGCACCGGCGAGTGCCCGAACGATCGCTACAGCGTGCTGGTGGTGGGCGACAACATGGTGACCTACGCGTTTTCGCCGAGCGATGTGTTCATGATGCCGTTGGCGGCGGATGGCAGTTTCCATGCGAACAATGGTGGGTATGCGCTGGATGGCGCGATCGCCGGCGATACGCTGACGATGACGGTGGCCGGCGCCAGCTGCACCAGCCGGTTCGCCGGCCATTCGGTGCTGAACAAGTCGTGACGATCTGCCGCGCCGGAGCGGTTGGCTGATGGGTCAGGTCATCACCATCGCCCAGCAGAAGGGCGGGGCGGGCAAGACCATGCTGGCGGCGAATCTGGCGGTGTGCCTGGCCGCCGGTGGGGCGAAGGTGGCGCTGCTGGACATCGATCCGCAGAAGAGCCTCAGCAAATGGGGCGAGTTGCGTGCGGCGCGGGCCAAGCCGGCGCTGCCGCTGGCGATCTCCGACAGCGCGGGTTGGCGTTTGGCCGCGGCGCTGGAGAAGGCGAAGAAGGAATTTGATTTCGTGCTGATCGACAGCGCGCCGCAGGTGGACACCGAGGCGCGGCAGGCGGTGCGGGCGGCGGATCTGGTGCTGGTGCCGATGCAGCCAAGCCCGCCGGATCTGTGGGCGGCGGAGGGCACGCTGGCGCTGGCGGCGAGCGAGAAACGGCCGATCCGGCTGGTGCTGAACCGCGCGCCTGTGTCCGGCAGACTGCGCAGCATGATCGAGGCGCAGATCGTCGAGCGGCATCTCACCATTCTGCCGACCGCTTTGGGCAATCGCGCGGGCTATGCGCTGGCCTTCGCGGTGGGGCTGGGGGTGATCGAGGCGGCGCCGCGGAGCATTGGCTCGGCGGAGATGTGGGCGGTGCTGGCGGATATTCGCGCGGTGCTCGCATGACGGCGTTGACGTGAGGTTTTGGGACGTGAGGTTGGGGGCGTGACGGGCTCGCTGCTGCTGGCGCTGCATCTGCTGGGTGCGGTGGTGTGGGTTGGCGGGATGGCGTTTTCGCTGCTGGTGCTGCGGCCGAGTCTGGCGGTGCTGGAGCCGGCGCAGCGGATCGCGCTGCATCGGGCGGTGTTTCAGCGGTTCTTTCGGATCGTGTGGCACGCGATGCCGATCGTGATCCTGAGCGGCTATGCGATGGTGTTTGGCGTGTTTGGTGGCTTTGCGGGGGTCGCCTGGCCGGTGCATGTGATGCATGGGTTGGGGTTGGTGATGGCCGGGGTGTTCGTGTGGATCGTGATCGATCCCTATGCGGCGCTGAAGCGTTCCCAGGCCGTGCCGGAGGCGGCGAAATATGTCGACCGCATCCGCAAGCTGATCCAGGTGAATTTGCTGCTTGGCGGTGTTGTCGTCACGATCGCGGCCTTCGCCTGACCGGGCCAGCGGCCTTTCGTTGGCAAATTTGTAGCAGTTTTTGGGTCTTTTTTCAAAAAATACCTTTTCTTTTCAATTACCTAACTCCTTTGAGATATCCGCCGCCGCGTCGCGCAGCACCGACAGCACCAACCGCTGATGTGCCCCGCGCAGGCGGAATCGCGGCGTGATGACGCAGAGCAGGCCGGCAAGATGCATGCCGGCCTCGAAGACGGGGGTGGCGATTGAGGCTTCGCCCTCGAACAGTTCCTCGTCGGTGGCGGAGAAGCTGCGGTCGCGCAGGCGGGGGAGGTCGGCGATGATCCAGGCGCGGTCGATGCGGGTGTGCGGGGCGATTTTGGTCATCGGCGAGGCCAGGATGCGGGCCTGAACGGCGGCCGGCGCGTGGGAGAGCAGCAGGCGGCAGGGGCCGGCATGCAGAGGCAGGCGGGTGCCTTCCTCGACGAAGCGGCGCAGCTTCACCGGGCCTGTGACCAGGGCGGCGACCACGCAGTCGAGATTGCGGCGGATGAGCAGGGCGATGTGTTCCTCGGTCTGGTCGGAGGCGTCCTGCATGACGGGGCGGGCGAGGCTCGCCAGCGCGTCCTGGCTGTTGGCGGCGCGGGCGAGGGCGGGCAGGCGGGCGCCGAGGCGCCAGGTGCCGCGGGCGCGGTCCTGGATGGCGTAACCGCGGGCCTGCAGGGTGCGCAGCAGGCGGAAGGCGGCCGGTCGGGTGCTGCCGATCTGCTCGGCGAGCTCGGCGAGGGTCGCGGGTCCGCGGGCGCGCATCGCCTCGAGCAGGTCGAGCGCGCGATCGACGGCGGCGATGGAATAGCGGGAGGGGGGTGCCACTGGCGATCACTGCCATGCCTCCCGGTTGGGCTAAAGCGGGCGCGTGCTTGCCGGTGTGCAAGAGGTGCGCTAGATGCGCCCCCTCACGCCGCCAGCGATGCGGGCGTGGTGGAATTGGCAGACACGCCAGATTTAGGTTCTGGTGGCGCAAGCCGTGGGGGTTCAAGTCCCTCCGCCCGCACCACCGACGGCCCCGATCTGGCCTCTAACACACGGGATTTCCGGGACAATGTTGGTTACCGAGACGCTTTCTGACGGCCTCAAGCGCGCCTATGCGGTGGTGGTTCCGGCCGCCGATATCGAGGCGCGGCACACGGCAAAGCTCACCGAGTTGGGCAAGACGCTGAAGATTCCCGGGTTCCGCCCGGGCAAGGTGCCGTTGGCGATCGTGCGCCAGCGCTATGGCCAGGCGGTCAATGCCGAGGTGCTTGAGGAGAGCGTGTCCGAGGCGAGCCGGCAGCTGCTGAGCGAGCGGGGCCTGCGTCCGGCGGTGGAGCCGAAGCTGGACCTGGTGAACGCGACGCCGGGTGCGGATGTTGAGTTCAAGATCGAACTGGAGCTGCTGCCCGAGATCGTGCTGCCGGACATGGCGGCGTTGTCGCTGACCCGGCAGAAGGCCGAGGCGGGTGGTGAGGCGGTGGATCGCGCGCTGGCCGAGATCGCCAAGCGTCAGCGGGACCTGGTGGAAGTGACCGATGGCCGCGGCGCGGTGCTCGGCGATGTGCTGACGGTGGATTATGCCGGCAGCATCGATGGCATCGCCTTCGAGGGCGGCACCGGCACGGATATGGATGTGGAGCTGGGCGGCGAGGGATTCATCCCCGGCTTCAGCGAGGGCATGGTGGGCATGACGCTGGGCGAGACCCGCGATGTGCATGTGTCGTTCCCGGCCGATTACGGCAAGGAGGATCTGGCGGGCAAGCCGGCGGTGTTCGTGATCACCGTGAAGAAGCTGCGTGCGCCGGTGGATGTTGCGATCGATGATGCGCTGGCCGAGAAGATCGGCTTCGAGGGGGGGCTCGCGGGCCTGCGCGAGGCGGTGACCGAGCAGATTCAGCGGGAATATGATCAGGTGTCGCGCATGAAGCTGAAGCGCGCGCTGCTGGATGCGCTCGCCAAGCAGGCCGATTTCGCCGCGCCGGCGGGGATGGTTGATCCGGAGTTCGCGCAGATCTGGCAGCGTGTGGAGAGCGACCTGAAGGACGGCAAGCTCGATGAGGACGATGCCGGCAAGGACGAGGAGACGCTGAAGGCGGATTATCGGGCGATCGCCGAGCGCCGGGTGCGTTTGGGGCTGCTGCTGGCCGAGATCGGCCGGGTGAACAATGTGCAGGTGAGCCAGGACGAGCTGTTCCGCGCGATGCGCACCGAGGCGGGGCGTTATCCGGGCCAGGAGCGGCAGGTGATGGAGTTCTTCCAGAACAATCCGCGCGCGGTGGAGAGCCTGCGTGGGCCGATCTTCGAGGAGAAGGTGGTCGATTTCATCCTCGAGCTGGCGAAGGTCGAGGATCGGATCGTCACGGCCGAGGAGCTGACGGCGCCGGAATCGCTGGCGGCCTGAGGCGCGCGCCCCTGATGTGATCTGATGGCTGGAAAATCCGGCCGGAAGAGACATATCTTAACTTCTTCACGTCAGGATGATGACAATGCGAGAGCGCGACCCTGTTGAAATCTATGGCAGTTCCCTGGTTCCCATGGTGGTCGAGCAGACCGCGCGGGGCGAGCGGGCCTATGACATCTATTCGCGGCTGCTGAAGGAACGCATCATTTTCCTCACCGGCGCGGTGTTCGATGAGATGTCGTCGCTGATCTGCGCGCAGCTGCTGTTTCTGGAAAGCGAGAATCCGAACAAGGACATTGCCTTCTACATCAACAGCCCCGGTGGCGTGGTGACGGCCGGCCTCGCGATCTATGACACCATGCAATATATCCGCAGCCCGGTGAGCACGGTGTGCATCGGGCAGGCGGCGTCGATGGGCTCGCTGCTGCTGTGCGCGGGTGCCAAGGGCAAGCGATTCGCGCTGCCGAATGCGCGGGTGATGGTGCATCAGCCCTCGGGCGGTGCGCAGGGCCAGGCCACCGATATCGAGATTCAGGCGCGCGAGATACTGAAGGTGCGCGAGCGTCTGAACGGCATCTATGTGCACCATACCGGCCAGACGCTGGAGGCGATCCAGTCCAAGCTGGAGCGCGACAGCTATATGTCGGCCGAGGAAGCGCGTGATTTCGGCATCGTGGATCAGGTGGTGGAGAGCCGCCCGGCCAGCACGTCGGACGACGCGACCAAGGTGTGATGCGCCGCTTCGCCGCGCCGCTGGCAGGCGGTGCGGCGGATGACGATTTTTTCAGGATGCATGGCGCCGATTCTGATGCCATGCTCACGGCTTGGCCCCGGTCATCACGCCGAGATCGGGGCCCCAAAAGAGGCTCCGCGGCGGTGCGTGGGGCCTGCCTTGCCGCCAACGCCGACCGGGGAGTAGTCTTTCTAATTGCGTCCTGCTTCCCGGGACTGGAGACCGTATGAGTAAGACCGGCGATTCGAAGAACACCCTTTACTGCTCGTTCTGCGGCAAGTCGCAGCACGAGGTCCGGAAGCTGATTGCCGGGCCGACCGTGTTCATCTGCGATGAATGCGTCGAGCTGTGCATGGACATCATCCGCGAGGAACATAAGACCACGCTGGTGAAGTCGCGCGATGGGGTGCCGACTCCGAAAGAGATCTGCAAGGTTCTCGATGATTATGTGATCGGCCAGTTGCACGCCAAGCGCGTGCTGTCGGTGGCGGTGCATAACCATTACAAGCGTCTCGCGCATGGCCAGAAGAGCGGCGATGTCGAGATCGCCAAGTCCAACATCATGCTGGTTGGGCCTACGGGTTCGGGCAAGACGCTGCTGGCGCAGACATTGGCGCGCATTCTCGATGTGCCGTTCACCATGGCGGATGCGACCACGCTGACCGAGGCGGGCTATGTGGGCGAGGATGTGGAGAACATCATCCTCAAGCTGCTGCAGGCCGCCGATTATAACGTGGAGCGCGCGCAGCGCGGCATCGTCTATATCGACGAGGTCGACAAGATCTCGCGCAAGTCTGACAACCCCTCGATCACCCGCGATGTGAGCGGCGAGGGTGTGCAGCAGGCGCTGTTGAAGATCATGGAGGGCACCGTGGCGTCGGTGCCGCCGCAGGGTGGGCGCAAGCATCCGCAGCAGGAATTCCTGCAGGTGGACACGACCAACATCCTGTTCATCTGCGGTGGTGCCTTCTCCGGGCTGGAGAAGATCTTCGGCGCGCGCGGCAAGGGGTCGGGCATCGGCTATGGCGCCGATGTGCGGGGGCCTGACGAGCGGCGCACCGGGCAGATCCTGCGTGAGGTGGAGCCCGAGGATCTGCTGCGCTTCGGGCTGATCCCGGAGTTCATCGGCCGTCTGCCAGTGGTGGCGACGCTTGAGGATCTCGACGAGAGCGCTTTGGTGGAGATTCTCACCAAGCCGAAGAACGCGCTGGTGAAGCAATATGGCCGGCTGTTCGAGATGGAAGGCGTGAAGCTGAACTTCACCGAGGACGCGCTGAAGGCGGTGGCCACACGTGCCATCGCCCGCAAAACCGGTGCGCGTGGTCTGCGCTCGATCATGGAGAGCATTCTGCT